>NZ_JBQIOP010000011.1:0-90138 GCF_056822245.1 Petralouisia sp.
GCTGGTGACAGACCTGGGTCCGTTATGGGAAAGCGGCGATCCGGAAAAGGATGTCCCAATTAATGCCTGTGTTGTGCATGACAAGAAGACAGACAAATATTTTGTATTCATGACAACAGACACCGGCAGAACTGCACGGCAGATTATAAATACCTACGAACTGCGCCCGGAAATCGAAGAAGATTTCCGACAGATGAAAGATTTCTGGAAGCTGGAAGACTTCAAGAGTACAAAATACAACTATATTACCTACCATATCGTAATGACGCTGGTGGGATGCCTTTATTTCCAGATATACAAAACCTGGACGAAGGGAAAAAATATGCAGGGAAATCGAGAGTGTCAGATTATGTGTGTAAGTTCTCTGGACTGCCATAATGAATTTTATCAAAATGCCAAAAGCCCGTAAAGGCTGGAGCCCTTGCCTTGACTGGCTTCCGGCATTTTGAGCAAGGTAATCAAGCAGTCCAAAGGAACTTTTCAGACAACTTATTTACACAGATTTTATGACACAGCCGGGAAATCCCTGCCTGTCGTAGTGAAGAACTACAAGGAGACAAGGCCTAAATCAGTCATTATTTATGTCGGGCAGTATTTTGGCATTTTTCCTTTCCTTGAATTCCTACAACTCTATGCAGAATGCACTTTAGAAGTACGACGACTTCTTGATCCTATCCTGGCTAAAGTATAGCAGGCTTTGGGGAGAATTCCCAAAAGCCTAATTGAAGTAAAAATTTCCTATACACTGTACAAAATCGAAATCATAGACCCTCCCCATTTCTAACTATACACTCCTTCCGATAAAAACACACTCCAAACCCCACAATATTCTCATACCCTTCCTGCTGCAGTTCCTCTTTATATTTCTTCTTTTCTATCTGCATAAGCGCCTCCTGGCAGCCTTTTTCCATGTCCTGAAACCTTTTCACAGCTTTCAATTCCAGTATCACCGCCCGCCCTCTGCGAATTCTGGGCGTTTTCAAAATCAAATCCGCCCGGCCCACCCCAGCCTCCCGGTTAGAAAAAATACGGTATTTACCATTACGCTGCAGCAAACCTGCCAAAAATCCATGATAATAGCTTTCTCCATAATCAAAATAGCTAATTGTCTGTTCCAGGAATCTGGAAATTTCTTCTTCCAGCTTATCCGTGTCCCCTTCTTCCAAGGCTGTATAAAAAGGCATCATATCAAAATTCTTTTGTTTCTTATCAAACCAAGTATGAATGGTATACTGGTAAATATAAGATACCTCCCGGTTAGGAATTGCAAGAGTAACATACTGGTTATTCCCTTTCTGACGGGCTGACGCCTTCTTCAGATATCCAGTAAAAAACAGAAAATTCCACAGGTTTTCTTCGTTATCATATATCGTGTCATATGTGATATCCTCACGAACCGCCTTTTCAATGGTTCCGCCATTCATCAGACATTCCAATTGTTCCTGAAGCATTCCTTCATCATCGTCTAATTTTTCTACCAAGTCCCTCACTACGCTGTTGGAGCTGGTATTGGCCCAATAGGGTAAAGGAAACGCCTCCTGGTTTGTAAGAATATCCTCCATATGATTCAAAATACTCCATGGATTATAAACCTCTGCACTTCCAAAACAATATCCGTCGTACCATTCCTTTATAACTGAAAGATTTTTTTCCCGACCATAATATTTCAGCATATCCTGAACCTCTTCCTTTGTAAATCCAAAATATTCCTGGTAATTCTCATTTAAAACAGAATAAACCCTCAGATTATTCAGTCCAGTAAAAATAGATTCTTTAGAAACTCTCAGGCAGCCGGTAGCCACTGCAAATTCAAGATAAGGATTCGTCTTTAACGCTGATTCAAACAGGGAACGGATGAAACTCACCATTTCTTCATAAAATCCTGCAAAATATGCATTCTCCAAAGGAACGTCATACTCATCAATCAATATAATGCTTTTCTTTTGGCAGGCCTGATATAAACATTCAGACAGAAATGCAAGGCTGGTCAAGTAATCAGCGCCTTCCCCTCGCCGTTCACGAATACGCATAAATTTTTCCCAATCCTCCTGATTTTCCAGTTTCCCCTTTATCTGCTCTTCATGCCTGGCATACTCTCTTGCTAATGCTTCCCGCAAACAATCCATCGCTTCTTGATATGTCCTTTGTTTCGCAGATTTCAAGGTTACCATAATAACTGGATACTGGCACATTTCTTCTGCGTATTCTTCTCCTGTTTTTTCAATGGCAAGACCTGAGAAAAGTTCCCTGTTCTTTCGGTTCCTTTCCTCAACTCCTGTGTCTTCAAAATAATAACGAAGCATGCTTAAATTCAATGTCTTACCAAATCGACGAGGACGGGTAAACAAATTCACCGTGCCGCGTCTATCCAACAGTTCTTTTATGAACAATGTTTTATCAACATAATAATAACCCTTTGTGATAAGCTTTTCAAAATCATCTACCCCAATCGGCAATGGCTTCATATTTCTTTCCTGCCTTCCAAAATTCACACTATTCCTTCGGATGATACGTAGTCACAATCTCCTGTACCCATTTCCTGATATCATCCGGTTCCTGCACCACATAATCCTTCAGGTTCTCCAATTGCATCAGGAAATTATCCTCATCCATCTTAATGGGCTTCCCAATATGAATCAGCTTATTAGCCGTCTCCTGCAGCCCCTCCTCATGCATCAGCATCTCCTCATAGAGCTTCTCTCCCGGCCGCAGTCCAGTATAGACAATCTGAATATCCTCCCCCGGCTTATGGCCAGACAAAAGAATCAGGTTCCGGGCCAAATCTGCAATCTTCACAGGCTCTCCCATATCCAATACAAAAATCTCTCCGCCTTTGGCATAAGCCCCCGCCTGAAGCACCAGAGAAACCGCCTCAGGAATAGTCATAAAATACCGGATAATGTCAGGATGCGTTACTGTAACAGGACCGCCCTGTTCAATCTGCTTTTTGAACAAGGGAATCACGCTGCCGTTGCTGCCTAAGACATTTCCAAACCGAACTGCCACAAATTCTGTACGGGATCGGTTATTATACGTCTGAATAATCATTTCACAGATTCGCTTGGTGGCTCCCATAATATTCGTGGGATTTACCGCTTTATCTGTAGAAATCATTACAAATCGTTTTACTTTCCACTTATCGGCTGCCTGCACTACCTTCCAGGTACCAAGAACATTATTTTTCACCGCCTCATTGGGGCTGTCCTCCATCAGCGGCACATGTTTATGGGCGGCTGCATGGTATACGATATCCGGCCGGTAGGTCTCAAAAATCATATCCATTCGCTTCGTATTGCGGACAGAAGCAATTAGGACTACCAGATTTAATTCCGGATACCTATTCCTCAATTCATTCTGGATATCGTAAGTGGTATTCTCGTAAATATCCACCAACACCAGCATTTTCGGATGATGTTCCGCCACCTGACGGCAAATCTCGCTTCCTATGGAACCGCCTCCTCCGGTTACCAACACTACCTTGCCGGACACATAATCCATAATTGTGGAAAGATTCACCTTCACAGGCTCTCGTCCCAGCAAATCGTTCACATCCACTTCCTTTAATTTACTGACGCCCACCTCTCCGTTTACCAATTGATAAACGCCTGGCAGACGTTTCAGTTCGCATCCGGTTTCTTTGCAGACATCCAAAATTGTTTTAATCGATTTTGCAGGGGCGGAAGGCATTGCAATAATAATCTCATCAATCCGATACCGTTTTACCAGTTCCGGAATATTCTGCCTGTTTCCCATAACTTTCACGCCATGAAGGTAACTGCCCTCTTTGGACTTATCATCGTCCACGATACAAATGACCCGTTTGCTCACATGATTGCTGTTGTGTATCTCCTTCACCAGCAAGTTGCCGGCCGCTCCGGCGCCTACAATCATCACTCTGGAGGTTGTGGCCCCGCTTGCCTGCCGTTTAATCAAGGTGCGGATTCCCCGATAAGAAAACCGGCTTAAGAATACCAGAATCCATAAAGACACTCCATAGAGAAAATAGTAGCTTCTGGGCATATTCACAGAAAAGAGCACTACCACAGTCATCTGAGCCACCGCGGATAATCCGCAGGCAAAGGTAATATTAATAAGTTCCGGGGCTCCGGCAAAGGTCCACAGGCTGCTGTACAAACGGAAACAATAAAATATAAGAATTGTCGCCACAATTACTGCTGGAACATATTTTAAGCTCTGGGTAATGTAGTCTCTGGGAATTGCTCCGTAATTTCCTTCAAAACGAATGAACAGCGCCATCAGGCTGGCGGCTATTACCGCTATGATATCATAAAGAATCAGAACTATCCTTTTTATCAGAATCTGATTGCTGTCTACTATTGTTTTCACGCTTTTGTCCTCTTTCTAATCCCCACTCCGTAAATCATGGGTTATACTTTAGATTGTCCTTCATTTTTCCCCGATTTACTAATCTCTTCCCCACAAATCCCGGGTATATACTTTCTCTTTCACATCTTCCAGCTTGTCATCCCAACGATTTACAATGATAACATCACTTTTCTGTTTAAATTCCTGCAAATCCCGGTACACTCTGCTGCGGAAGAATTCTTCTTCTTTCATCGTGGGTTCGTAAACGATCACTTCCACGCCTTTTGCCTTCAGCCGTTTCATAACCCCTTGAATGGAGGACTGGCGGAAGTTATCGGAATCCGATTTCATAGTCAGCCGGTATACGCCTACCGTCTTGGGGCTGCGCTCCATAATACGTTCCGCAATAAAGTCTTTCCGGGTCCGGTTGGCGTCCACAATTGCACCGATAATATTATTGGGCACATGATCGTAATTTGCCAGAAGCTGCTTGGTGTCTTTGGGCAGACAGTAACCGCCGTATCCAAAAGACGGATTGTTGTAGTGATTTCCGATCCTTGGGTCCAGGCCCACGCCTTCTATAATCTGTTTGGTATCCAGGCCCCTGATTTCCGCATAAGTATCCAGTTCGTTGAAATAAGCCACGCGCAGCGCCAGATAAGTATTAGCAAACAGCTTAATGGCTTCCGCTTCCGTTAAATTCGTAAAAAGAGTGGGAATTTCGTCTTTTATGGCGCCTTCTTTTAACAGTCCTGCAAATATCCGGGCTTTCTCCGCCATCGTTTCATTGCCTGCCGGAGCTCCTACGATAATTCTGGAAGGATACAGGTTATCATATAAGGCTCTTCCCTCCCGCAGAAATTCCGGAGAAAACAGAATGTTTTTGGTCTGATATCTGTCCTGCATGGATTTTGTAAATCCTACGGGAACCGTGGATTTTACCACCATGGTACAGTCCTTGTTTACGTTCAGCACCAGTTCTATCACCTTTTCCACAGAGGATGTGTCAAAATAATTTTTTCTGGGATCATAATTGGTGGGGGTGGAAATAATCACAAATTCTGCCTTGCGGTAGGCTTCCTCTCCATCCAATGTGGCTGTCAAATTCAATTCTTTTTGGGATAAATATTCTTCAATCTCCTTGTCCGCAATGGGAGATTTTTTGTGATTCAGCATATCTACTTTTTCCGGCACAATATCCACTGCGTACACCTCATGGTTCTGTGACAGCAGTACTGCCATGGACAATCCCACGTAACCGGTTCCTGCTACTGCAATTTTCATTATTTTTCCTCCAATTGTATTTCATCCCTGTTTTTAGCTGTGCCTATCGTAAAATCGCACAACCTGCTGTTTTTTTATCACTTTCCGAATTCCAAGTACACCGACCGGCTGGAAATCAGACTAGTCTTTTTAGGCAAAAGTTCTACACGCTTTCCATATTATAGCCCAAATAGCAAGGATTCGCAAGCCCAAAGCCAGCTTACTAATACCGCAAAAGCCACAGTTTGTTACGATCCAGGCCTGACTGACCTCCAGCTGCAACGGACCGCTTCCGCTAAAAGCTCAGCAGCACCCGAATAAAGCACATATAATAATAAATAAACCAGGACGGCAATTTCGCTAATTTTTCCGGCTTCTCCACAGAGAATTTCCGATTCTTTTCCGCAAGGAAATAGGCCAGTTTATGGTTCCACTTCCGTTTCGCGGATGTGTCTGCGCAGCGGTATTTAAAGACCAGGGCGCGTTTCTGGCTTCTGACCATATCTTTTCCGCTGATATGAGAAGCCTCCAGGACTCCGTCGGCTACGGCCTGGTTAAAGTAATCCAGGGCTTTCTGGTTACGGATCACGCAGCTGGTATGTTTGATACTCACTTTTTTCATTTCTTTCAGCCAGATATCGCCAAAGCTGATGTCGGCGCTCTTTGCAAAATGGTCACGGCAGCTCATACAGCTGGTTTTTTCAAAGAAATAGGCGTTTTTATAGGCGCAGACCAGTTTGGCATAAGAAAATGTTTTTTCTTCTCCGTTTTTATATAAGACAGAGGACATGCCCCGCCAGTGGCCTCTCCGATAATACAGGCGTTTTGCGTCTTTAGGGCTGATTCCCGCTTTTTCCATGGACAGGGTAGTGGCCCGGATATCATGGCCGCCGCTGCAGTACAGGCCCAGTTTTAAAACTACCTTTTCTTTCAGCTCCGGCCGTTTCTCCAGAATCCGTTCCAGGCCATGCATCATACAGGGCGTCATCACAACTGCGGCTTTTCCCGGGAACTGCTCCAGCAAATCAATATGCTTTAACAGAGGAATGGACATGTAAACGCTGGAGGACGCTTCCCGGATTTCCTGCTCCGTGGTGGCAATATAAGTTTTATAAGTCAGTTCATCATTGACAAAATCTGTCCGGGTCACCCAGGCTCCGTCGATATCTCCACGGCGCAGCATATTGCACAGCAGCGCTGTCACCATTCCCCCGGAAGCCGCATAATCCCGAATCTCCTGCTCTTTGGCATAGCCTTTGCGGAGTGCAAGATAATCACCTACATAGTACTCTGGATTGTCATAATCCAAAAGCTTTGCTTTTCGTCCGGGCTGTTTTAGAATCTCATCGATCACTTCTCCGATATACTGAATATTCCGATAAGAGCTTTCCATAACCTGGGCATGGTTTTTTTCCAGCTTTTCACGGATGATTCCTTCATCTTTTTCAAATTTTTCAAAGCTCTCCTGCAGGCTGTCCATATTCAGATTGGAAAAATCTGCCGCATACTGGCCCAGTTCAAACATATCAAGCACTTCCTGATATTTATGGCTCCATCCAATCAGAAGCACCGGAACTTTTTTCTCCAAAGCTCCAATCATGGCATGAAACCGGGAAGCCACCAGATATTTACAATGGCTGATATATTCCCGAATCTCCTCGGCGTCCATCTCTTCATGATACCACCGGACTTTGCTCTGATCCGAAAGACTCTCATAAATAGCGTCTCCGATCATCAGATCATTATTCCTGGGCTTTTCGCTGTGGATTCTGGCTGCATTGGCGATCATCAGCACCCCGTAGCCTTTCTGATTCAGACAGGAAATAAAATCTGCCATAATTTTCTGGTAATCAATCCCCATCTTGCCGCATTTTTTCTGAACAACGGAACTGATGGACAGCCCCACCACATCTTTCTTAAAAAATGCATCTTTTTCACAGCGTTCCTGGACTTTTGCCTGCCATGCTGGGTCATCTTTCATGGTAAATGCGCCGTCTGCGCACAATTTTACATTTTCTGTAATTCCGATTTCTTTTAGATTATCATAGGTGCCCTGGCCCCGGGCGCAAATCAGCTTCAGCTTCGGCACTATCCATTTTGCCAGGAATCGGTTCCAGGGATTACGGAAAGTTCCCATGGCCTGGGAATATTTTACCACCGGAGTTCCCACCAGAAGCGGCACCGCCGCGCAGATAAATGCATACGTATTCATGACAAATCCCCGGCTGTCCACAAAGGATATTCCCGCTTCGTCAATGACCAGATCCGTATTCCGGTATGCTTTGATGATTTTATTCTTTTCCAGCAGCTTGCGGACTGGGCCGCACCAACGGAAAACCCGGTGCAGAATTGCCATGGGAAACGCAAAAAACACCAGCTGCTCCGGCTTCGCAGGCACAATTTTCACAAAATCATAGGGAACCTGTTTTCTGTCCTCCCCCGGATACACTGACATCAAATTTATATTCAGCCGTTCTCCATATCTTTCCTGCAATTGGCTGATGGAGCTTTGCAGCATGGCAGCCGCGCCTTTATTTCCGCTGTAACTTGCTGCTGTGATAGCGATTACAAGATCTTTCATACTTTCCTCCATTCTGCACGTTCCTTAAACAAACAGACTGTTCTTTTCTCTCTTTCTGTGTACACGGCATAACATTCCCTAATCAAACGCTGATAACAAAGGATTCATTATAATATGGAATTAAGCTATCATGTGTCATAAATTTCATCCCCTCCGACTTCGCCTGGGCAAGCAAAATCCTATCAAAAGGATCTTTATGCGGCGGGGCATCCTTTGGCCGCACCAAAGTTTCTAATTCCACTGAATGTTTATTACATATTGGTAAAGGCATAAAACCATTTGCTTCGCATCCCTTCTCAAGATATTTCCCGCTGTATAAAAATGTTTCTGGATGAGCCATATGTTTAATCGTAATCTCCCATATAGAAGCAGCGCTATAGTAAATTTCATTACACTCATTAAGTATCATTTCCCTTGCAGCATTTGACAATTCTACTGAATCCAATACCGCCCATATTGCAATATGTGTATCCAATAAAATTTTCATCAATTATCCACCCCAAACAACCTTGCAATTTCATCATTGCACTCATCTATGTCATGACCATCCGCAATAAATTTCTGTCCTTTCATACTTCCAAGCATACGTTTTTTCTGTCCTGCCGCAACGTCATCATTGATATTCATGCGCTTCAACTCTGCCGGCATCACATATCTCTGTATCATCTCCAAAATAAAACTCAAACTATCATCGGAAAGCCCCTCCAGAGATTGTGCAATTTGATTCTCTAATGTTGACATAACAATTCCTCCCTAAACTTTTCTTATTATAAGCATAACCAAATATGCCAGAAAATCTCCCACAATCGTAATTAATCGGTGAATGACAGATAATGTCAGAACCGTCTCCGCTCCCACCACACTGCCCAGAAGCACTGTAATCACAAGCTCCCGGACGCCGATTCCGCCGGAAGCTCCCGGTATCACAAATCCCAGCACCCAGGCAATCACATAGCCGGATACAATCAAAGAACCATTATTCCAGGTAATCTCCCCGCCCATGTAGGCATAAAGGGCCACCATAATCAGGCCCAGAGCAATCAGCACGATTCCATACAATACCATTGTCTCTGCCAGGGTTTTTCCAAATTCTTTCAGACTGTATTCTTTGAGCTGTGCTGTGAGCTTTTTCCGCAGGAGAAAAGCTGCCGCCAAAACCGCCGCCAGTCCAACTGCAATGACACCCAGAATGATCCGGACATAAGACTCCCCGAAAATCAGCCGGATGGACTGCACCAGCTGCCCTGCTGACACACTGACCGCCAGCAAAAAGGCCACCAACACCAGACCTATCACTTCGCATATGGTACTGACTGCCAGTTTTTTCTGACTGATACCCAGGTTCGTGGCAAAAAGATTCCGCTCCACATAGTGCATCACATTGCCCGGAAGGTATTTTCCGATATTTGCCTTGGCATAGACGCAGACAGCCTCACGCCGATCAATTTTTTTCCCGGCAAAAAAATGCAGCCAACAGGCCCAGGCCATGCCGGAAAGATACACAGTGACACATTTTACTATCACGCAGACCAATGATACTGCCAGAAACAAATACCAGTTGTGAATGGATTGAAAGTCAAATCCCAATTTCCAGATGGCATAAATAATAAAGATAATTGACAGAATTGAAATCATTTTTCCAATGATTTTTCCCGCTTTTTTCAGTTGTTCCATTGATTGTTTCCGCATATCTGCTTCCCTTTCACTTTTCCCGATTAGTCTGCCCATCGTTTCGGAGTAACAAAGCCTCCGCAATGATCCGGTTATTCTCTGTATGTTTCCCAGTACTGCCAAACCAATATCCCATTCCTATATAATAGCAGAACCACAGAGGATGCCCGGCGGGCACATCTGCGTCTGTCACAAAACAAAAACAGAGTAAAACGGCTCCTGTCATAAACACCCAGAGTTCTTCTCGGGTTCCCTTTTTTATCCGTTGAATCCCTTTTCCCATCAGGCTAATCTGCAAAACCAGAAAGGGAATCAAAATAAAAATTCCATACCGATACATCATCTGAATGTAGGTATTATTCGAAGGAATAGGCTCCCGGCGCAGTTTCATCTCCTGATTGCTTCCTGTAAGTCCCAGACGCCGGATATAATTCTTCCAGTACATGCCGTAATCTGTCTCTTTTACAGAATGAACTCCTTCCATCAGCCCAGGCTCCAGCATATCAAATTCTGCCATCTGTTCCGGCTCCAGGCTGCTGACCAGATATTCCTGCTCAAAATTCCATTCTGTTCCCAATGTACCCGGCAGAAATTTCGTGGACACATGTACAATACACACGCACAAAACGGCAATGATTCCTGCCTTACAGCCGCAGGCTATTAAAATTTTCCATTGGCTGAGCCAGTTTTTCCGATGATAAATATTCCAGATTATAAAAATACTCAGCAGAACTCCCGCCGCTGCATAACCGCTTCTGCTGCCTGCCCGCTGCAGGAAAAACAGAGAGAGGGCAGCTCCCGTTACCGGCCAAATGCTTTTCTTAAAAAGATTCTTCTGCCCCGGCAGATTTCCCATTTCCACCAGAAAAACGGCAAGCATCAATGCCGCATACATGGAAAACTGCTGGGCATCCGGAAAAATTCCGTTATATCGGACAGCCAGTTTTTTCGTGCGGAATATCATGCAAATCACCACTGCAAGCCCGAAATCCAGTTCCAGAGCCCAAAGCATTTCATGTATTAATTTCTTCGGATTTTTCCCGTTATTCCAGATAAAAATCAAAATCCCGCCGGCCAACAGCATGGGAATTCCATGCCATTTATAATCAGAAACCACAAACACATCGGAAAGTAAGGTTCCCAGCCACAGACAAATCCAGGCCAGGCACAGGGGATTTTTCCAGTTCCGATAACAGAGGGGGCGTTCCCAGGACAGAACTGCTATCATCAGAAAAATCAGGCTCAGTGACAGCATGTAATAACGGTGCGCCTGTCCGTCCGTACACCATCCCAGGACATTGGCCGCTGTCATCCACTGAAACAGGAAACACCACAGCAGTTTCCGGCTGACGATACGCCCTTTGGAAGAAGTTCTTTTGTGCACCCATCTGCAGATATCTTCGATTAAGATCTGATAGATTTCCTGCAGCGCATCGAAACAGCTCCCTTTTTTACGCCGCTTTTGTACTGCAGTTTTATCAGTGCCCAGCAAAATATCGAAATAGGGGCCTGCTTCTTCCCGCCCATTCACCTCTTGCATCGCCATTCTTTTCCCGGCTCGATTCCAGATCTGCCAGAAAACTGCCAAAGCCGCCAGAAATCCCAGATACGAAACTGCCATCAGCTTCCCAAATCTCCGAACAGAAAAACCCCGTGCATTCTCCCGAAGCTGCATGGACTGGATGGACAGAAACTGACCTTTGGCGCCGTAAATCCGGATTCCCATTCGGTACAGCTCTTCCCCGGGATATTGAAGAATCACGATATTCTCTCCCTTTGTCAGCACATGGGGCTGCTCTATTACCTTTTCACCGGCTTTATTATAATAAATAATACGGATATCCATGGATTCTGCAGACATCTCTTTCACGTTCAGATAGAGAAAGCTCCAGCCTGTGGCTTTTTTCTCAATTTTCCACTTCTTTAACGCCTTATTTTTCTGAATCCAATATCCCTGTTCTTCCTCACTGTACTGCCAGTTTGAACTGGATTGCTGCATCTCTTCTCTGGTAAAATCGTAAACCCTGCCGGATGACAGCAGTTCCCGAATATTGAAAGAGCCGCCGATATGCATCATCACTGCCGAATAGCAAAAAAGCAGGCCCAACAGCAGTATAGTAACCAGCTTTATTCTCTTGTAGCGGGTAGTTCCGTAGTTTTCTTCCTGCATTTCGTTTCCTCGTTCCATTGCTGCCCTGATAGAAACACACCGGGAAGCAGGTAAAAGGCCAGACAGCTGACCGAATAGAAGGGACGTTCCACATTTTCCACCAACAGTATGCACAGCATGCCCACTGTGATTCCAATGGGATAGAACCGGTAAATCTGCTCTTTTCCTTTATATCTTAGATATTTCCAGGCATACCAAAGCGTCAGCCCAAGATAAAGTAAATAGGGCACAAGGGTAAATACACCATAGCGGTAAGCAATAATAATAAATCCGCTGTGTTCCAATCTTCCTTTTCCCCAGATCTCTAATTGATATGGGTGTCCCCACAAATTCATATTTCGGAGGTACGCATTCCAATACAAATTTCTGCTAGATGTAAACATCTCTATATCATCAGTCGGTAAAATATGCTGCGCAGTTAAATTATCTTTTATTTTTTTCAAAAGTCCAACAGCCTCCGCATTTAATATCAGAGAAGGCATTTCCACCTCTATTCTATATTCATCCCTTGGAAAGATCACCTGTGTTCCAAACTTTTGTGGAATAGTCTGAATGCACCAACCACACAAAAATGAAACAGGAGCCCCTAATACCGTACACAACACAATTGCCTTCCAACATTTCTTTCGGAACTTTTTGTGGCCTGCCAAAAGTAAAAATGCTCCCACAAAAAATATCAGAATCAGTGCCATAACTAACAAACCTGTTCGTGATTGGGATATCCAATTCATATAGAAAGCCACAATTACCATAATCAGGTGGAAAATCCACCTTTTCCCCTGCTTTTCTTTCTCAATCCACTCAAGAAGCTCTGCTAAAGATGCCACACACATAGGCATCAAATACTGAATATAAATATTCGGATTCCAGGTAATTCCGCAATACCCATACCCTTCTAATTTAGGTCTGGCAATAAAGCAGAAAATGAGATTAATGAATGAAAAATATTCAATGGATTTTAGCAAATCCCGAAACAATTCTCCGGGTTTTCCCATATTCTGCCAGATAAACAATAAGAATCCAACCACCAAAAGCATTAGCCAGCCCCATCCGGTGAAACGTTTTTTTACAATAAAATCCGCTGTGCAAATAACAATCCAGAGAATTGCCCAAATCTTCATATAAGGCAAATGCCAATTCTGTTTTTTCAGCTCTCCTTCCTTGGACAATACAGCAATCCCGAAGAGAAATAATCCGAATACAAGGATATGCCTGGGATAATAAGCTGTTGTAAAATATGTGTCTTTATTATTAATGACCAACATATAATACAGCATACCCAAAAACAGCAATCTGCGTCCAACAGAACGGTATTTTCCAGGAACTTGCTCTAAACTCGGTAATATGTTTCCAACGCTAAGATAAATATACTGCAATTTTGAAAAAAGATAATAAAAGTCTAATTTCCTTGTTCTAAACTTTTTGTACAATTTCCAGGTTACTCTAACTACTATAAAATAAACTATAAAAAACAGCATCACTGCCTTCCAATATTGATTGGCTTCCGTCACCAACGTACTTTCTAACAGCTGCATTTTTTGAATAGAGAATATGCTCCCCTTGCTATTATATATTAAATATTTCATTTGGCTGAATGCTTGCCCCTCAAGAACAATTATATTTCTTCCAACGGTTAAAACAACCTGCTTTACCTCTGTTAAAACACCCGCTTTGTCATAGAATTCTAACTGCCATTCCATATTCTCCTGATTCATGCCGTCCAGTTCCAAAACTAAGGTATTCCATGCCCTCATATCTCCTTCCAATACAACAGTCTGCCCTGCTGCATCTTCCGTAACGCTCATTTTTCGGCTCCCTCCCAAATAAATCATGCCATAATCTGCTGTAATACAAGACACATAGCCAATATCATATACCTTCCCAATATCATAAAAACAATCCAGATTAAAGGACTTACTAACCCACATTGCGCCGCAGGACAGAGAACAGATGATTCCGCACAGCAGGATTGTGACAGCTTTCAGGGAAAGATGCTTTTTTAATATTTTCATCCATTTCATGGTATTTTCCTCACAAACATATTTTGGATTATAGCACGAAATATTATACTTGGCAACCAAAGGGAATACTGTTAAGATAAATTCCTAAAATTTGTTTATGTCTGAATTACAGAAACAGGTAATGGAATTTATAGAAAACATGTCAGTGGAAAAATTCTTAAAAAGAAACAAGAGATATGTTTTATCTGTCTAAAGTATGCCAGAAATGAAATTTACCATAAATTATTGCAAACTTCATTTCTGGCCAGAGGGAGTACGAAAGCATGTTTGAAAAATCATTTGCCGAACAAGTCACTGTGTGTGCCGGTGCGGGACAATGTCAGCACCAATACATCATTCTCAATCCGATAAATAAGAAGCCAGTTCGGTTGAATATGGCATTCCCTGTATCCCACCCAATCATCGGCCAGCTCATGATCCCTATTCTTTTCTGGCAATGTTTCGCCCCGCGATAAAGTGCGAATAATATCATCCAACAAACTAATGTCTAAGTTGCGCTTGACTGCCAATTTGTAATCTTTTTTGAATTTTGTGGTCCAGACGATATTACGCTTCATCTTTTCAGTTCCCGAAGAGCTTCCTCAACATCTGAATAACGTTTCACATTTGGAGCTTGCGCAATGTGTTCCGCTTCCAACAAGGCCGCAATAGTTTCCCTGTTCGGCTGTTCAAGTCTCACATCAAAGGGAAAGCCACCGGCACGGAGAGACTGGCGCAGGAAAACATTGATCGCGGTAGTAAGGTTCATGCCCAATTCGTTGTACAAACTCTCACACTGCTTTTTGATATCACTGTCCATGCGGACGCTGAAATTCGTTGTGTCTGCCATAATACCAACCTCCTTTCGCAATTCATTGCACTTATAGTATACGTAATATGCAATACAAAATCAACTCAATAGACAGAAAAATCATAAATAGTTCAGAAGATGCACATACATAAACATGATCTCCCTGCAATCCCAGAAACTATTTCACTTTTATCTCTTTCTCCATCTGATTCTTCTGCTTATCCATCATAATCACGGTTACCACCGTACCTTTTTTCTGCTTTTTAATCTTGATGCTGTAAGTCTCATCCTTATTCACCGTTCCCCTGCCGATATTTTTTTCCTTAGCTTTTACGATAATCTTAAAGTCTTTGGTTCCTTTCCCCACCAATTCTGTTACTTTGGAGGTAAGGCTTCCCACAGTCAGGTGCCCCATGTCTTTTACCGGCGCCTTGCTGCCTGCTTCAATCTGGATATTGAGGCCTTTATTGGATGTAAAATCATTTTTCTTCAAAACGCTTGCCCTGGATTTTCCGCAGATATAAATACCGTTTTTCCCATTCTTTCGAAGGGTATTTTCCATAATTTTAGCCTTCAGGGATTTGTCATACAGCATAATTCCATGCTCTTTATTGACGGAAACAATATTTTTACTGATTTCCGCATGGTTGGATTTGCTGTTTATGAGGATTCCATGGCCCTGATTATGGCTTACGGCAGCATTCTCTGTAATTTTCGTTTTATTGGAATCACTTACGGCAATTCCATGGCCTTTATTGTATTTCACCGTATTTTTCGCAACCTGATTACTGCTGCATTTTCCGGCAATCAAAACGCCGCCTTTTTTATTCTTGTTGATGGTATTGCCAATAATCTGGCATTTCGCGCTTTTTTCACTGATGCTGACGCCGTACTTCTTATTGCTGCCAATGGAATTTCCGGCAGCCTGCACGGTGGACGCTCCGCTTACCGCAAGCCCGTGAATTCCGCTGGAAGAAATTTTATTTCCTGAAATTACAATATTTTTGACACTTTTGCCTGTTACGGAAATTCCCATCCGTTTGTTGCTTTTAATTTTCTGATTCCCGCTGATCTCAATGTCAGAGCTTTTGCTGATGGTAATCCCGTTTTCCTGGTTGCTGCTGATACCGGCATTGGATGAAACCTTGCCTCCCGTTACGCCAGTCAGAATAATTCCGCTTTCCTTATTGCTGCTGACAGAAGAATTGGACTCCACTCTTCCGCCTGTAACCTTTGACATAACAATGCCGCTTTTTTTATTGGAAGTCACCTTATTCCTCACGGCTTCCACATTAGAACATCCGGAAAAATAGATTCCGTGTCTGCCGTTTTCAGAAATTTTACCGTTGTCCGCAACTGAATACCCGGTTCCTTTTCCAATGGAAATCCCATACTTGCTGTTCTTTTCCACGGTATTTTTGCTGACTGCCACAGGTGTGGAGCTTCCGCTGACGGAGATACCGGTTCCCTTGTTGCTGCTGACCCGGTTGCCGCTGATACCAGAGGAGCCTCCTCCAGACACGGAAATCCCGTTTTTCTTATTGCTGCTGATCTGATTTCCGCTGATACTGCATCCTTTACTGCCTTCCGTAACAATAATTCCGGCTCCTTTGCTGCCTGACACATTATTTTTCGAAATCGGACAGCTTTGGCTCTTATCGGTAACTGTGATTCCGTGATCCGACATATTTTTAACGGTGTTTCCGCTGATTGGAACATTTGCGGAATAGGTAAGACGGATTCCCTTATATGCTTTAGACAGCGTATTTTTACCGGTCACTGCATTGCCGCTGATGGTGCAGTCCTTGATATAACTTCCAAGAATTCCGTGGCCCCCGGTGGATGCATTGATGGTATTGCCGGTTATGGTAAGGCTCCGGATGATATAATTTCCCTCGTCTCCCTCTGCGCGGATTCCGCATCGGTTGACGGTCTGATTCACAGCTTTTAAGGTAATGGTATTTTTCTCTATTCTGGACTGGGAATCTGTATTAAATTTCAGCGCCGGCGCAGGCGTTACCATCCGGCCCAGGGTCTGCACATTACAGAAATAAATCCCGGCTCCCACATTGACCATGGTATTTCCCGCTATGGAGCTGTTGCGGTAATTTGTGGCCAGTACCGCATAATCAGCAATATTTTCAAACCGGTTATTCTGAACCTTTATATTTTCAAAATAACTGCCCCGTACCAGGGAATGGGTTCCCACGCCCCGGAACAGGTTTTTGAACACATTGTTGGATACGGTGACATTTGTCATAGGGGTATAATCATACTTTTCATAGCCCGGGAAAAATTTTTCCCCTCCCATAATATCAATTTCCAGCGCCTCCATCAGCAGCTCGTCGCTTTCAATGGTTTTTACATAACCGCTGAAGGTGCAGCCTGTTACGGTAAATCCGTCTATTCCCGCCGCCTCAATATGATGCTCGTTTTTCACATCCTGAAACACTGCGTTTTTAATGACAATATTTTTGCCGTGAGCCATGCGAAGCAGGGAAGAACCGTCCCGAAATTCCGCCGTCCAGGTGCCGCCTTCAATGGTAATATTCCGAAATCCGCTGGTGCCGGAATAAATTTCCCCATCTCTTCCCAGTCGAAGCAGGGAAGTGCCGATTCCGGTATTTTTCATCACAGCTCCCGGCGCAAGGGCAAGATGGGTATTACTGTAGAGATATAACGGAGCATCTATGCTGTATGTACCGGCGGGAACAGACACCGTATAAATAGCCTGATTCCCTTTCTTATTCTGCTCCTGAATAAAATCAAAGGCTTTCTGAAATCCTGCCCTGTTTGCCTCATATCCATTGGCGCCGATGGTAATTACAGTGGGAGAAGCCGCTTTTTCCTCACTCAATTCCATAACTGCTGAATCTGAAATTGTTTCTGTCTGTTCCAAATCCTCCCCTTGCCCGAGCCTCTCTGTCTGATTCAATTCTTCTGACAAAACCAGATCGTCAGGCCCTTCCTCGGGCTTCATCCTTTTTGCAGAAAACTCCTCTTCCTCCTGTATTTCAGCCCCGAAACTGACCAGGGACGGCTCTATGGCGCCCGTCCCCATAAAAACTGCGAGCAAAAGCAGCGCCACTTTCCTTTTCATAGCTGTTCTCCTTTCGTAACTCATATATATCTTATCAGTCTGCTTCTAATTTCACTAATTCAAGACCCATTTCTTCCAGTTCCCGGCGCAGTTTTTCTCCCTTTGCATATATCACATAATACTGGGCATTGGGATAATCAAAATCTGCAAACTGATAGCAGTCGCTTCTGTCTATTTTCTTATGGATTTCACCCGGCATGGAAATAATAAAATAATTGCCCGGGTTCTCTTCCGGAACGCTGCCGCGGACATACACCTGGAATTCCTTAAAAATCAACTGCAGAGGCTTCATCCTTTTTGCGCTCTTATCCACATACACATACCGGAATTCCTCGGATATCCCCCGGATCTTCGGTGTATAATCCTGCAAATCCTGAACCTTCGCCCGGACGTTAATATCGCAGGCCAGGCGCATTTTTCCATAATTCACACCAAGGCTTAAAGCAAACACCCCGCACATCCCCGCCAGAGCCAGCTCCCGCCAGGACAGGTATGCCGCAAAGAGAAACAGTATCAATACTGCCGCTGCAAACAGGCCGCCGTAAAACAGGCCCCCCGACATATTTTCAAATTTGGATGCGTCATTCCCGGGAAAGCCGTTGTCCACAAAAAGATTGGATGCAATGCTGTTGCGGATGGAAAATTCTTTATGATCCAGATAAATGCTGATAAATTTTTTATAAAACAATAAAATAAACAGCGCTGCTGCCCCAAGCAAAAAGCGGCTTACCTTCTGAAAGATATCTCTCCGGTACACAAAGAAATAAATGCCCGTCAAAACCGCAACCCCAATGCTTCCGGCCAGATATCTGTCATAAACCAGACGATCCACCCTGGATGCGGAGCCTTCATAATAATTCAGAAAAACATGGGGAAAGAAAAAGAGCATTCCCAGCGCCATGGAACCTGCAAAGATTAAAAATCCATAGCCGCACAGAATCGCCTCCTCCGGCCTGATTTCTTTTTTCCTGCGTACAAACAGCAGAATAACCACCAGCGCCGCAAAAATTCCTGCAATTGCCAGACCCATGGAACTGGTCATAAAATTAAAGATCCATCCCATTCCCAGTTTTATCATGGTTTTCATGCCGTCGGCTGTAAAAATCCCTCCCAGTTTCTCAAAGTCGAAGCTTTCTGCCGTAGCATGCCTGATATTATCTCCCCAGATATTTGACTTGAAAAATCTGGTTAAAATCCGGTCAATTCCCATCAGGCCAATCAGAGAACCGCCGTAAACCCAGTAATTCACCATTTTTTCCCTGGTAAATACATGCATCACCACAACTACCATTGTAACGGCAATCACCCACACAATGCCTCTGCTGTGGCACATGGAAATATACACCGTGCACAGTACGGCCAGAAAGGTATTAACTGCATGTTTCTTTTGTTCTCCCCGGCTGCTCCAGGCTTCCATCAAAAAATACAGTACATAGACAGAAAACGCCACCAGCACCACATCCGCCCGGGCAAAAAGGCTGTACAGCACTGCCGCAGGAGTGACAGCCGTAATCCCAGATGCGATCAGGCATTGAAATCCGCTCTCTACTTTCAGATGTTTTCGAAGAATCTGATAGACACACACGCCTTCCAGGCTGAGAAAAACGGCATTCTCCGCCATAATCAATTTGTATATGAGAAAAGAATCCTTCACCAGGGCAAAAATAGGATACCAGAACAGCGCCTGGCCGTATTTGTAATAGTACCCCCCTGTTTTATCAATAAACACAGACCAGTCCATTCCGGCCAGAAAAGCGGCATTGGCCATCGTTCCTGTTTCATCCGTAATGTAGGTCACCGTCAGCGGAAGGCCCAAAACCAGAAATCCCAGCAGCAGCGCCGCAAATACAATGATTCTGTTATATTTATCGGAAGAAAAAATTTCTCTCACACGTTCCATGGTTCATATCCTCCATCGGCCTAAGACTGAATCAGGCCATAAATTAATTTCACTACTCTCTCGGTGGATTTTCCGTCTAAATCATCGAAAAACCTTGTCCGAAACTGCGACAGCTTCTCCGCCTCGTAATCTTCACTGCGCACTGCTTCCACCAGGGCCGGAAAACTTTCCACAATTTTGCCCGGCACGAAAAATTCATAATCGTAATAAAAATCCCTGCCTGCAATATACTGCCTTAAATCAAAGGCATACATCAGCATTGGAATATTCAGCAGAGCCGCCTCAAACACCACTGAAGAATAATCGGTAATCAAAAGGTCTGTCACAAACAGCAGATCGTTAATTTCCGACTCTGCGGACAGATCCAGAATCCGGTTCTGCCACGCTTCTCCAATTTCATATTCCATCGTCACAAAGGGATGGTGCTTGATAATCAGCACATACTCCTCCGGGATCTGCTTCATAAATTCCACCGGATCAAACTGGCTTTTGGGATAGTCGGCTGACAGTTTGCCGTATCCCCGGAAGGTGGGCGCAAATAAAATTACTTTTTTGCCTTTTATCACAGGATACTGCTGCTGCAGCTGCTCCACAATCTCTTTTTTATATTTTTTGTCAAAAAACACGTCCGTACGGGGAACTCCGGTGGCAGCCACTTTATCCAGAGCAATTCCAAAACCTTCTGCATAGAACTGCCGGATTTCTGAAGAGCTTACAATGGCGTAATCATAGTCCCTGTGATCCAGGCTGTCCTGTTTGGGACCGCCCCGCTTGCCGGTACGGGAGAACCCAAAGGTCTTAAACGCCCCGCAGGCATGCCAGAGCTGAATCAGCCTGGTGTTTTTCCGAAGCTTCAGCCTGGAAATTACCGGTGTGTAGTCGTCAATGAGAATCACTCGGGAGGTGGCTGCATAATAGCCGATTCTGGCCATGCTTTTTAAGGGCATAGCCGCAATTTCCTTAGGCTCCAGTACCCATTTCATGTCCGCCACAGGCTCCTGCTTCATCTTGTCATAGAGAAAAGAAAAATTTCCCGTCATATCATCCCGCCGGCTGGATAAAAAGAACACCCGGTTTCCTTTGACAGGCAGCAGGCGCCCCAGCAGGAAGAAACATTTCACAAAACCCATCTTGATTCCGGTCACTCCAAATTCATATTTGCAAAATCTGGAATGATACCAACTGACATGGGCAAAAAAACGGTGCAGCTGGCTTCCCATATTTCTGGGATATGTTTTACTGACATCAAACAAAATCGAAGCTACCGCATCCAGGAAAAACCAGGGAAGCAGAAGCACTGCCAACACATGGGTCAATAACTGGTGAACCGGCCTAAGAATGGCCTGGCAGGTTTTCCACGCGTTCTGCCAGAACACATGTCCGTTTCCCTTGCCCCGCAGAATCAGTTCTGAGGTCTCTGTTCGGAAGGACAATCCCTGAGCCTCCAATGCTTCCGGCGCGCGGGACAGCTCCAGAGGAATATTGCAGATATGTGTGTCGCCGTAAATAAAATCAAAGCTTATCACAATATCTTCCCTGGTTCCGCCTACAAATATGCTTCTTATATTCACCGGATATTCTGCATACACCATACAGGTATCCATATCTTCCAAGGGAAAATAGGAATTCACACCGATGGGAAACCTGCGGTTATCTCCTGTTTTCCTAAGAACTGCCACCACTTTGGGCGAGCGTACCTTTACATCGTAAGGGCCTTCTGCCGCCACTCCCAGCACCAGCATATAATCCTCAATCCTTGCTTCTTCTAACCTAAATTTCCAATCCATATTTTTTCCTCTGTCTTGCTAATCCTTCTCTGTTTCCGGGTGACGTTACTGCTTCCCTTTTAATTTCAGCACCCGCTCCGCCGCATGGCCGTCGCAGGCCCCTAAATATTTCTCACAAAACTGTTCCAGATATCTGTAATCATACGTTTCCAGATGGTGAAGCTGCCAGATTAATTCTTCTGCATCCCCAATCACAGGCGCTGATATAATGTCTTTATAAGCAAAATTATAGTCACGCTCCCTGGTGTATTCCTCATAGTCATCAGCAGTCAGAAATACTGGCTTCCTCCGCAGAAAGGCTTCAAAGAACGTATTTCTGTAGTCTCCCACAAATACATCTCCTGCTGCAATCAGCCGCCGGATGCTTATCTGATTGGTTGCGTCGCAGAAAAAGTCCCGCAAATCCTCTGACATGAGATAACTGTCCATTCCCGCGGGCACCCTGTAATCCGTCACCATCACGTACTCTGTTCCCAGGGCCTTCTGCAGTTTCCGGATATCCAGAAATTCCAGCACCCGGCATCCCTTCACCCGATGCCGGTACTGGGGCAGATACACAATGATTTTTTTACCTCTGGCTGCCGGGAATAGCTCCTCCAGGCTTTTTCTGGCCTCGTCCCGGAATTTTTCTGAAAAATAAATGTCGGTACAGCAGCTTCCCACAGCCTGAACTGTTCCCTTTCTTCTCACAGAAAACGAAGTCTCATAAATATTCTTCATATCTTCGGAAGCGGCGCAGATCAAATCGTAATCATTTCTCATTAACCTGTCATTCCAGTCTCTGGAATCCTTCAGATAGCCCGGAAACTGCATGCCTTTTCCAAAACAGTCCAGAGAAAATGCATATTCTCCCAGCTGAACCACATAGGTGCCCTTTCGAAACCGCAGCAGGCTCATCAGTTCAATATGGCGGTTGATAAAAATATACTCCGCCGTGGCCATTTCTTTGATGACTTTTCCATAGAACGTATTCTTCTTATACCGGAGAATTCTCAGATTCCCCATCTTCTTCCATTCCTGCTCCAGACTCCAGTACTCATCCCGATCTGCAGGGGAATCGTTGGTAAACAGAATCACTTTTCCCTTTTCTATGGGATGCAGGGCATGTTTCTGGTAGGTCGCCTGGAAATACAGAGATTTCCACTTATGCCTCTGCAGTTTATAGGGCGCCAACAGATTTTCTTCCTTTCTGGCCAGGATTTTCGCTGTCTTTTTATCTCCCTCTCTCCGAAGCTCCGGTACGTCCTCCACAATGTATCTCACCTTGTCCGCCAGACGCTTCTCGGATCTTGCCAGGCTCATTTCCAGAGAACTGGTGTAATCTGACTTGGGATTTTCCCGGATCAGCCCGTCTGCCATCTCATCGGTAAACGCCGGGGCATATTCCCGTTTGGCGTCATACATGGTATAGGAATCCATCAGCGGGGCAAGGCATCTGGTAAACACCTCATCCTCCTGATGCTCTTCAAAATATTCAACCGAAATTTTCTGAAGCATTTTCTCCAGATTGTCCGTATCCTCCAGTCCCAGTCCGTAAAAATCATCCACAAACTGCAGCAGCCTCTGTTCCATGGCATGAAACAGCTCCATATCGCAGTCTGCAGGCTCAAGCGCCGGCAGAATTTTTCCATTTTCTCCCCGCTGATAGCCCTCTACGCTTTTATAGGGAATATTGGCAAACACCGCCTCCACAAAAATCAGGGAGTTGGACGCCGTGGTAAAATTATACCGAATCCGGTTTTCCTCACTGCTGTAAATGCTTCTCATATAATAAAAGGGAACCGGACATTTCTCTTTGCAGGCCGCCTCCAACAGACGGGCCGTACAGTCCTGAGTGTATCCTCTGCCCCAATATTCCACAAAGGAAAATCTCTCGTCAAAATTGATTTCCTGCCGCAGATATTCCAGTACAATTTCCCGATCCCTGGCTGATTTATCCAGAATATACTGCCGGTAAGGCTCTGAGTTGGAAAATGTAATAATCAAAGATTCCCGGATTTCCTTTGTAATTTCGCCCACGTCTTTTAAATAGGCCAGGTCAGGGAAAATCCGCTGAAAATCATTTTCTTCCATATTAAGGGCATTCAGCATCTTATCATAAGACTTTACATTGACAAAATTACCGAATTTCGAGAAAAATTCCTTATCCAGTTCTGTAATCAGCGAAGGAATCCGCCAGGCCCTTCTGGAGCCGTAGATATATTTTGTCCGGATGGGCAGGTTCTTCTTCTCTATGATTCTGTCCGCAATCCGTTTCAGCTGATAACCGTCCCTGGAAATAAAATACAGACATTTCGTTTTATGCTCTATGGCATGTTTAAGCACCCAGCTGATATAGGGCACAAAATACATGGAAATATGGCCGTAAGCATAATAATCTTTCTGTTTTCCGTTGCTTTCCCGGAACCTTGCCAGAAGGGCAGCTGTCTTAAAAGCATCGCCGGTGCCAATCTCAGAGGCTATCTTCCATTCATACTCATTAAATTCCGGACGTTCCCTGAGCACCGTGGTGATATTTAATTTCCTGGCAAACGTTCCGTCCGCCTTCCGGTTGTCCCCGTGGTGAATCCATGCGCCGAACATATAAGTCTCAAAACTTTTGTATACCTCCAGGTACAACAGCCCCGTGCTTTTCTGTACGCCGTATTCACTGGATAAAAACAGCGGAAGCTCTCCCAGGGCCGGATCGGCTTTGGCCAGAAGTTTCTGTATAAATTCCCGGCTCAGGTACATATCGCTGATCAGACAGACCGTTTCCCCCTTCTGCATCAGATCTTTTACATAGGAAACAGCCCTCGGAATGGGAATGGCGCTTTCATATTCCGCTTCCAGTTCCCACTGCATCAGGGCATTTTTCTGCTCCCCGGTCAGATGGTACACTTTAGCCATCCGCTCAAAAATTTCTTCAAAATGAATTTCTCTTCGGGCGTCCGGGCGAAGCTCCAGTGTTTTGCGGTACCATTCCCGGACATTTGCCTCTGCTTCCTTCCTTTTCTGGGGATAATTTTCCTGGAAAAAGGACGGAAACGCCAGTTGGGAGGCTTCCATTCTCTCTTTTACCTGATAGAAAATCCCTTCCGGCTCCAACACTTTTCTGGAAATTAAAGTATCAAAAATATCAAAGGTGTACAGCACAGGCAGAGGTTTCGGCTCCGGTTCAAATTCCAGCGTATGATTGATGATTTCGTCCATGGAGCCTTTGTGGTCATACTCCCAGAATAATTTTTCAATTCTCTCTCTGTCCTGTTTGTCATCCTCCTGGTAGGAATCCAGAGCATTTAGCAGAGCGTCAAAATTCCTGCACATTTTTCCGCAGGTCATTTCTTCTAAATCATATACCATATCCCGGGAGGATTCTGCAAAAAAGTACCGGATAAAGTATTTGGTTCCTCCTGCCAGCATATCATAGAAAATAGAGGAATAATCGATAATCCCCACTTCAATATCGTCAAATATCTCATAGAAATCTTCCTGGTTATTCCAAAAGAGAAGTCTCGGATGATTCTGATATTTTTCTTTCAGCTTCAAATATTCGTAATCTTCCTCAATCAGCGGATGCATCTTAAAAATCATCAGCATATTTTTCTCTTCCAGCTTCTGAATCAGACGCTCCATATCCGGTATGGCAAGGCTCATAAATCCCTGGGGAGCATCATCCCGGAACGTAGGGACATATGCTGCAATCCTGGTATCCATCTCCAGTCCCTTCCTGCCCCGTATATCATGGTTGAAGGTCGTTACCTTCTCAAAATATTTCTGATACATGCACCTGGGATATCCTCCGCGGATCACCCGGTCGTTCCGCAGTCCGCACTGATAAATAAAATGCTTTTCCATCAGGGGAGACGTTACAAGAAATAACTGTCTGTCATAAAAAAACTGGTTATACCGAATATATTTTCCGGCAACCCGCTCCGTCAAAAATCCGGTATGCGCCCGCCGTTCAATGGACTTGCACCCCACCCCATGGTACAGATTCAGATATTTTACCTCTGCCATCCGCTCCGGAATATTTTCCTTCACCTGTTCCACCACATAAACACCGGTCTGGGTTTCCAGCCGATGTGCTTCCCGGTCTACAAAGGTATAGGCTTTATAGCCCAGCTTCCGGATATATTCCACAGTTTCTTCCTTGTCGCACAGCCAATAGGCGTCAATATCCTTCCGGTATTTGTTGATGTAGATAAACAGATATTTGGGATTTCCCGCAAAAGTCTTTCCTGCGTTAAAGGCCCATCTGTTGTTTTTCGGAAAGGACTCCAGATCCTCCGCCTCCAAAGTTCCTGACTTCATTTTTTTCATCATGGAAAGGGTGGGAATCCGGCCCGGTTTCTTCTTTACATCCTCTGACATTTTCTCCTCCTGCGTCTCAGCCGCCGTTTCTGCGATTCTGGTGTGCAGCTGTTCCTTCTCCTGTTATTTCATTCTGCATATCTGTGATGTAATCCGCAATCCGCCTGGTGGCATGTCCATCACACATCTGCAGCTGATTTTCTATAAATTTTTCATATCTCTCAGATGCCGTCTGGTATTCTCCCTCTTCAATTACCTTTATCAGTTCTTCCCCGGTAGTGACCACCTGAGCCGGAAGCTCCTCCAGCTTCAGGTAAAACCCCCGTTCTTGTTCATATTCGATCCGATCCGGCGCATAAATCAAAATCGGCTTTTTCGTCAGCGCAAAGTCAAAAATCACCGAAGAATAATCGGTAATCAGTAAATCTGCCGCCGCATAAAGCTGTTCTGTAGGAATTTTGCAGTTAGACGCTTCCATCTTTTTCTCCAGATGGGGATGCACTTTCCGGATCACAAACCATTCTCCGGAGAGTTTTTCGCAAAGGCTGTCAATGGCTTCTGCGTTTATCAGCGTTCCCTCTCCCGCATTCTTACGAAAGGTGGGAGCCCACAGAATAATTTTCTTTCCGGCCGCTTCAGGATATTCTTTGAAAAAACGGGTTCTGCAGCCCTCCATAAATGGTTCTGAAAAATACCGGTCTGTCCGGCTGACCCCCAAAGCCTGAACCTTTTCCAATGGAAGGTGAAACGCCTTCGCATACACGCTTCTGCATTGCTCGGAGCTGACAGAAACTAAATCGAAATTACAAAACATATTCTGATCTTTTACGGACAGCAAATCGTCTCTGGCGTCATAGCCGAATTTCTTGTATGCGCCGCAGGCGTGCCAGAGCTGAATTACTTTTGTTTCTTTCCGTTTTTTTACAGAAATCACAGGCAGGTAGTAATCGCAGAGCACCACCATGCCTGCCTGGGCATAATAGTTCAGAAAAGACAGCATGGCCTTTACGCTGCTTCCGAAGCTGACCTCCGAAAAGTCATGCACCAGTTCCCGGGTTTTGTAGCCCCGCCGCTGCAGTTCCTCTTTCAAAAGACGCATATCTTCAGGAAAGGTCTGGTGGTGGGCGTCGGCAAATACAATCAGCTGCCGATCCGGTTTCCCATACTTAAGACAGCAGAGCCGGTATGCCGCAGGCAATATAAATTTTCTCAGGCATTCCTTTAACACCTGTCTTATTTTCAGCTGATTCCCCATGCTTTCTAACCTGCCTTAATCTCCGTTTTCTGAATTTCATCCTTTCGCAGCTGATTCGGCTTATTCTCCGTCCTGCTTTACAATCTCCTGCCAGATTCTCTCCGTGGCATGTCCGTCGCAGGAATACATGAATTTCTGCCGGAATGCCGCGGCTTTCTCTCTGGCTTCTTCCTGGCGTCCTTCTATGCTTCTGACTGCCGCCGCAAGCTCTGTGCTGTTTCTAACCACAGGCCCCGGCGCAAATTCCTGATAATCGTAGTAAAATCCCCGGTTGTCGAAATATTCTTCCAAATCATAGGCCAGAAATATCATAGGCCGCTCCATCAGGGAATATTCGAACACCACAGAAGAGTAATCTGTTACGCAGATATCTGCGACACAGAGCAATTCTGCGATTTCCATATTACAGTCCCCGACGGCAAAATCCTTCAGAGATTCCTCCACTTCCAGAGGTTCTTTCACAAACGGATGGCGTTTCTCAATGATTATATAGTCCTGTCCCAGTTTTTCCTTCAGAAATCCATAATCCAGAATCCCGGGACTGTCTGCTTTCCCGCCGGTTCCCCGGAATGTGGGCACATACAGGATACATTTCTTCCCTTTTCCCTGGGGAACCTGTATGGAATAGCTCCGGGCAGCCGCCTGGCGGAAGGAATTTCGGAAATAAACATCCGTCCGGCTGACCCCTAAAGGCTGCACGACCGCCTCCGGCGCCTGGAACGCCTCCTGATAAGCCCAAATCACCTCCGGGCTGCTGACTGTCACCAGGGTATAATTCCGGTGGTAAGGATATTTCATAAGTTCTCTGCGGCTTTCGCCGTATTCCTGATCCGCCGCGCTGAATCCCCATTTCTTAAAAGCTCCGCAGGCATGCCAGGTCTGAATCATCCGGCTGCCCTTTCTCATGCGGAAGGAACCCAGCACATTGCAGGAATCATTGAGGAACATATACCGGGCATCCGACACTTCCCACAGAAGCCCCAGGCATCTGCGGTAATAAGCCAGAGAATCCTTCTGAAAATCCAGATAGTATTCCAGGATCTGAAACCCTGATTTTTGCTCCGCCGCTTCTTTTAAAAGCCGGAAATTATCACTTAAAGTCCTGCCGTGCAGTTCCACAAATACCGTCTTTCCCGGTTTTATTTTCCGAAGTCTGCCAAAGGCATATACGCCCGGAAAAAGAATCTTATACACCAGAAATTTTACAATTCCCCGAATTACATTTTTAATCATATTCTCCCTGCCGTCTGCTCCATAATCTGCCTGAATGCCTGGAACCAAAGGTTATTCTAAAAACACAAATCTGCACTAGTTCTTCCAGACCATCACAGTTTTTCCAAAAGCCCTGCGGATATCTGTTTCAAAGGCTTCTTTCATATCGGAAATGGAGCCCACTTCGATCACGCTTCCTATCAGATTCTGCAGATTGCCCACAAGCTCCCTGTTTTTTTCAAACAGCGACACCGTCTGTTGGAAATCTTCCCGTCCGCTTCTGCTGCTTCCAAAGAGACGCAGACCCTTCTCCAGCACCATTCTGGTATTGATGGGCACATGATTTTCGGACACGCCCAAAAGGGACATGGTTCCCTCAGGCGCAATATGATCGATCATCTGGTCAATGGCCATCTGGGCGCCGTTTCCGCCTACGCATTCAAAGGCATGGTCTACTTCCAGATCTTTTGGAATATCTTTCACCAGAATGGTTTCTTCTGCAAAGGCAAAATCCGCCAGTTTATTTTCATCCACTCCGAAAATAAACAGCTTTACCTCCGGAAACATGGTATGGAATAGCAGCGCTGTAATATAACCCAGGTTGCCGTCTCCCCAGATACCTATTTTCCTGCGTCGTTCATGGGCAATCCGGTCAAATCTGCTGATGGCATGGACGCTGACGGTAATCAGCTCCGTAAAAGCCGCCACCCGCAGATCAATATCTGACGGAAGGCACACCAGCCTGTCCCGCCCCAGTTCCACATAATCCTGCATAAATCCGTCAAACCCGCTGGCCCGAAACCGGCTGCTGCGCAGATAATTTTCCGCAATAACAGAATCCGGTTCTGTGGGGGTATTGGGAATCATCACCACCCGCTGACCCGGCTGATATTCTCCGGTCTCATCATAGACCACTTGGCCGATTCCCTCATGAATCAGCGCCATAGGCAGTTTCTGTGCCAGAACCTCCGCCGGACGGGTGCCCTGATAATATCTCTGATCGGCCCGGCAGATAGACAGGTGGGTGGGCCGCACAATCACATTTCTCAATTCTATTTCCGTAAATTCCACTTCAAATCTTCTTGGCGCCACTAAGCGATACACTGCATTTAACATTATTTTCTGTCCTCTTTGATCAATGCCTCCGCTACCCGCAGATCATACGGATAGGTGATTTTAATATTGGAAACTTCCCCCTGAACCAGATAAACTTTTTCCCCTTTAATGGCAAAAATTTTGGCTGCGTCCGTCAAAATTTTCTTTTCCTCTTCACTGAGGCTCTCGTATAAATGTTTCAGTTTGACTGCGCAGAAGCTCTGGGGGGTCTGCCCCTGGTACATCTTGGAGCGATCCGGAATATCGCTGATCACTGCTCCGTCAAGGCTTTCCACAATCGTGTCCGTAGCGGCAATCACGGTATCGCAAGCCCCGTATTTCCGGGCATATAACACATTTTCTGAGATGATCCGGTGGGTGATAAAGGGCCTGACCGAATCATGGGTAACAATAATCGTCTCATCCGTTAAATCGCCCTGTTCCTCAATATAGGAAATGGCGTTCATTATGGTTCCGTTTCTGGTGGAGCCGCCTTTTAACACTGCAATCTCCTCTGTGGGAAGCCTGTATTTTTTCAACAGGGTTTTTGTATAGGATACCCACTGCTCCGGACATAATACCAGAACTTTTTCAATCTCCGGATGCACATACATTTTCTCCACCGTGTGGATAATAATCGGTTTTTCGCCGATCTGGAGATACTGTTTGGGCTTTTCTGCATTCCCCATGCGGCTGCCCACGCCGCCTGCTAAAATTACGCCGTATACCATATTTCAGCCCTCCTGACTGTTCTCTTCATTCTTTTTCTCCGTTTCCCTGTCAAAATCCAGTTTCCGGACATGGTACTGGACATCTTCCAATATCTTCCGGTTTGCCGAGATAATATCTGCTAAAAGCCCTACAATAAAGGTCTGGAATCCCAGCAGCATCAGCGTACTGGCCAGAATCAAAGACTGCATATGGCCTGCGCCGCTTCCGCCGAAATAGTACACTAAAAACCGTACGCCGATGGCAAGCCCGATGGCAAAAATAATACTGCCGATCACGGAAAACACCATCAGGGGACGGTACATCATAAATGCCCGCAAAATTGTGAGCATGGATTTCTTCACATAGCCGAACATACTGCTGAACAGCCGGGACGGCCTGAGCTCCGCATTGGTGCGGATGGGCACGGATTCCATGGCAATCTTGCTTCTTCCGGCCTGGACAATGGTCTCTAACGTATACGTATATTCGTTGACTACATTCAAGCGCATGGCCGCTTCTCTGCTGTATGCCCGAAATCCGCTGGGCGCGTCCGGAATATCGCTGCGGGAGGCTTTGCGCACCACCCAGCTTCCGAAATGCTGCAGTTTTTTCTTTAAGGGAGACCAGTGCTCCGTATCATCCACCGGCCTTGCGCCGATGACGATATCTGTTTTTCCCTCCAGGATGGGACGGACAATTTTCTCAATATCATCTGCGCAGTACTGGTTATCGGCGTCTGTGTTGACGATAATGTCCGCCCCGTTTCTGAGACAGGCGTCCAGCCCCGCCATAAATCCCTTGGCCAGTCCTTTGTTCCGCTTCAGATCCACTACATAATTTACGCCCCAGTTTTTTGCCACCTCCACGGTGTTGTCTTTACTGCCGTCATTGATAATCAAATATTCAATCTTATCGATTCCGTCTATCTGTTTGGGCAGATCATTTAAGGCGATTTCCAGTGTTTCTGCCTCATTGTAGCATGGTATCTGTATGATCAGCTTCAATTTTTCTTCCTCCGTAATTGTCAGTTTATAATTTTTACCAATATATCACAATTTATGCCCCATTGCAACTTTGCCGGAATTTACGGCCCCTTCCGGCGGCCTGATGATGCTGCAAAGCAGCTTGTTCCATCGGCCTGTGTTTCCTATTCCAGCATCTTCCGGTAAACGTCCGCCACTTCCTCAATGGCGCCGAAGGCTTTTATTTTTCCGTGATCCAGAATCACCGCCTTGTTGCAGAGCCGGCACACCTGTTCTAAAGAGTGGGATACAAAAAGCACCGTCACGCCTTTGTCAAACATGCTCATAATCTTGCCTTCGCTTTTCTTCCGAAACTTGGCGTCCCCCACAGACAGCACTTCATCCAGAATCAGAATCTCCGGCGCCACCACCGTGGCAATGGAAAATCCAAGTCTGGATTTCATACCGGAGGAATAATTTTTCAGGGGAACGTCAATGAATTTATTCAGTTCTGAAAAAGCCACGATTTCATCAAATTTCTCGTCGATAAATTTCTTGCTGTAACCAAGCACCGCCCCGTAGAGATAAATATTTTCCGCGCCGGTATACTGCATGTCAAATCCTGCTCCCAGCTCCAGAAGCGGGGCGATTTTCCCTTTTTTGTATACTTTTCCTTCGGTGGGCTTAAATACCCCTGCGATGACTTTCAAAAGGGTGCTTTTCCCGGCCCCGTTCAGGCCCAGAATCCCCAGCCGGTCTCCCTTCTCCAACGTGAAGCTGATATCCTTAAGGGCCCAGAATTCGTTGTATTCCAACTGACGTTTTAAGGACTTTATCACATATTCTTTGAGACTGTCCACTTTTTCCTTGCTGAGATTGAATTTCATGCCCACATGGTCTGCCCGGATTATTTCTTTTGCCATTTTCCTCTCCTTTTCCCGCTATATCTGCAATATAAATTCATCCTGTTTCCTGTAAAAGACAATCAGCCCCAGAACCAGGGAGCCTATACTGAAAGCGGCCGCATACAGAAACATCTTTAGGTGCACCGGCTCTCCGAACACGGCATGCCGGAAATTGGCGATAATGCAGTACAGGGGATTCCATTTTAAAATCCAGCCGTAGCCGCTTTTTAACAATTTCTCCGGATAGTAGAAAATTGCGCAGGTATACATCACAAGCATAAGCAATACGTTCCAAAGATATTCCATGTCCCGGAAAAATACGCCGATGGTGGCCAGAATCATCCCAACTCCGTAAGAAAGCAGCAGCAACAGCGCCAGACAGGGAATCGTCCATAAAATATACAACGTTGGAAATACCCGAAAGACCATGGCCAGAACGATCAAAACCGCCAGCGATATCAGAAATATAATATAGTTAAATAATACGCTGGACAGCGGATAGAGATATTTGGGCACATAGACCTTCTTAATCATAGAAGCATTGGCCCGTATGGATTTCAGCGCCCCGGTGGTTCCCTGGGAAAAGAAGGTATACAACAGCCGCCCGCTTAAAATATAAACCGGAAACGTAGCATCATCATTGCCGAAAAGCGTTCCGAACACAATGGTCAGCACTGCAGTTGTCAGAAGAGGCTCTAACAGGGACCATAAAATTCCCAGATAAGATCTTCTGTATTTCAGCTTAATTCCCTTTTTCACCAGTTCTCCCAGCAGAAAACGGTAGCGGAAAAAATTCTTCATTCTCTCTCTCATAAATCTACTACTCCTCACCTTTCCATCTGCAGTTCTGTCCGCGTCTTTTTTGCGGAGCGCATCTGCATCTTTTTGCTCACTGCATCTAAAGCTTCACATATATTTGCGGATGCCGTGAAACATATACATCAGAAAATAGTAACAGGACGCAATCCGCCCAATCCCCATCAGACGGTACACGCCGAAATGCATCCGGGCCGATTTCAGTTTATTTCTGGATTTGCCCCCTTCGCTCATTCTGGATTTCAGCATGGGCTCGGCAATTCCGCAGGCATTGCCATATTTTTTCAATACGTTCAGCCATAAAATATAATCCTCGTGCAGCTCGTCATGGCTCATATAGAATTCCCTGGCGGCTTCGGTCCGCATTACAACTGAAGAACATGCAATGCTGTTGGTTCGAAGCAGCATCTTATAAGTGATCACCTGGGGCGCGCTTATAATTTTCCCTTTGGGCGAGCCGTCTGCGTTCATCAGCTCCCGTCCGGTGCAGCACAGCGCCAGGCCCGTTTCCTGAATCTTCCTGCACTGAAGCTCTAATTTGCCTGGCTGCCACCAGTCGTCTGCATCCAGAAAGGCCAGATAGGTTCCCCTGGCGCGGCGGATTCCTATGTTCCGGCTCTCTGCCACCCCCTGATTTCTGGTATTCCGGATTAAGAGCACCCTTTCATCCTGCTGGGTATACCGGGTGACAATTTCGGCCGTGCTGTCAGCGGAACAGTCGTCAATCACCAGAAGCTCCAGGGATACCTTTTGGCATAGCACCGATTCAATGGCCTGCGCGATATATGCTCCGGCATTATAGGCCGGCATAATGACAGATACAGATATTTTGTCATCCATTCTGATTCTCCTTATTTTACCGCTGTTCTCTGCTGCTTATCAATGCCTTCTGTGTTTTCCTTCTGGAAAATAATTTTAAACGTCATCAGCATCAGCTTCAAATCCATCCAGAAAGAATAGTTTTCAATATAAGTTAAATCTAATTTTAACTTATCATAGGGTGTGGTGTTGTATTTTCCATAAATCTGCGCATACCCGGTAAGGCCCGCCTTGACTTTCAGCCGGAAGCTGAATTCCGGGATCACCGTCTCATACTCCCTGGCAATGCTTTCCCGTTCCGGCCGGGGCCCCACAAAGGACATTTCCCCTTTCAGTATGTTAAATATCTGGGGCAGCTCATCAAAATGGGTCTGCCGGATAATTCTTCCCACCGGCGTAATCCTGTCGTCATCTTTTCTGGCAAGCTGGGCGCCGTCCCGCTCAGAGTCCATCCGCATACTGCGGAATTTGATAATCTGAAACACCTCCCCGCCTCTGGTCAGCCGCTCCTGGGTATAAAATACCGGCCCTTTGTCGTAGAGTTTAATACACAGTCCGATAAACAAAAGCACCGGCGACGAAATAACAATGGCGATAAGCGACAGCACAATGTCCATGGCGCGTTTGATAAACCGCTGTTCAATGGTAAGGCCGTGGTTTCTGGACAGCATCAGGGGAGAATCAAACAGATGGATGGATTCGGTTCCTGTCAGTATAATATCTGAAATTTTCGGCGTAATATAAGTCCGTTTATTCTGGTCAAAACAGAATTTTAAAATGGGATTGCGCATACTGGTGGGCAGATCGCAGAGGACCACCGCCTCATATTCCAAAATCCTGGTGTACAGTTCTTCATAGCCCAGATAAACGCTGGCTGTGGCGCAGACATTATACTTGTCCTTACGGGAATTGATTTTCTCAATCAAATCATCCGGGGAATGCTCCCCGTATATGACAATCATTTTCCTGGGGGGATACAGTCTGGTATAGATAAACCGCACCAGATACACTCCGGGCAGGATCACCAGATACTGGGCAAAGGTCAGCATAGCCAAAGGATGCACCGGCATATAGTCGTTTGCCACCAGACATACCTGAAGATATCCCACCCCGTTGGCGCAGAAAATTGATAAAATCTGGGACAGACAGATATCGGTAATCCGCAGATACCCAATCCGGTAGCCGCCGAAGGTTCTGGTGAAAAAATACATAATCAGCGCATAAATGCCGATGACCGCCCAGTTTCCTCTGTGCCAGGGACGGTTGGCCTTTGCCAGCATCGGATAATAGATCACATACCAGGTATAGGCAAACATCGCCGTTTCCATCGCCAGCATCATATAATTTGCAGTCAGATTCAATAAATGCTTATACTGTTCTCGTTTTCTCATATTTTATCCCTTTATCCGGCCCCGGTACAGTGATTCCTACCCTTTGAGCAGGCCCCGGACCTTCTTTTTCATCCGTCCTTTGGTATTTACCCTGTCCATCAAAAGCCGCGCCGTTTCCTCCTCTAAGATACTGATGCGGTAGGAAATGTCAATCTGACGTTTTCCCTCAGGGATTTCTTCTATTATAATCTTTGGGTCAGAATTGTCAAATACAAAGCAGTTTTTTTCCATTTCATATCCTGTAGTGGTATAGACTGCGGGAAGTTTCTGTTCCCCGTCCCTTCCGCGCCAGCACAGTGTCAAATCTTTCAAAATACAGGGAGCCAATGCCGGATCGATCCATACCCCTCTGCTCCCTTCTGGAATCGTAACGGTGCATTGAATGACAGAATCACAGCCGTGATCCACAAACCAGGAGCGCTCCTCGCAGAATCCTTCTCCATCGTCCACATACACCTGCATTCTTCTCCTGTCTTTCTCCGCCAAAAGTTCTCCCAGGGGAAGAGCCTTCTTGCCCATGCTGCGGTACAGTTCCCCGGCCGGAACATAATCTCCCCGGATATACCGTTGGAAATTCCGTTCCATTTCTTCATACTTAAGCCGCCTATCCCCGGTAATTCCAAATTCTTCATATAAATTTAAATCTTCTTTTAATATTTTTCGCTTTGCGGAGGTTTCAAAATAGTAGTGAATCGCCCGGTAAGCCAGAAATCCTGCCGGAACCGGAAACTCAAAGGTCCATTCATAATCCAGGACATGACGTTTCCCATCCTCTGTCAGCAGGATGTTGGAAAAAATCAGGTCAATATCCGCTGTTTCCACCGCAGCTTCCTCCCGGGGAAAGGATACGTTCCCAAAAACTTTCTGAAATTCCGGCGTCATGACAAATTCCACAAAAGGGGCGGCTTCCAGAATATGCTTCACTTCTTCCCGGAGCAGTTCCCTCATTTCGTCTTTTTTGCCCTCCTCTAACAGCAGATCCAGTTTTTCTTCCAGGGTAACGCCTGAAAGAAATTCAAAGAAAATCTTATCTTCCTCTAATCTGCACTGGTTGACCTGAAACAGACCTTTTGCCAAAAAGAGCTGCTCCAGTTTGTCTCTGGCTCCTGCAATGGACTGAATGTGGGGAACGCCGGCAGGATATTCCGGCATTTTATAGAGGGAAATCTCTCCCTGCTCTCTCACAATACAGGTGCGGATGGCAAATTCCGGGGAACGGCCGTTGGAATATTTGGTATATAAGACCCGGCTCTTCTCCCGTTTTGCTCCTTCGTTCATTTCAGGGTTTTCCGGCGCTTTGGTAATTTCCACAAAGAAAGAATTGGAATACAGCGGAAACAGGCCGTCTTTTATAATCTGATCAAAAACCTTCTCTTCATCCATCAGTACCAGCCGGTCTCTGTCGAAATTACAGATATTCTGAGTCAGTTCTCCCTGTCTTGGAAGATAATCCTCCGAATAAATCACTGTGGGAAACTTGTAATCCGGATAAGGATAATAAAACCGGTAATTTCTGTACCCGCATTCCTCAAACAGCTGTACCAGCTCCGGCCGGGTAAAAGTCCGGACGCCTTCGGTATTCTGATAGCCTTCCAGGCCCTCAAAGAAAGTTCCCACGTGATCTTCCCGGCAGCCTGCCCAATACTTTAATCCAAATTTATTTTCTATGGCAATCAGCAGTTTTCCGCCTGGCCTGATATGCTCCATAATTGTATTCAGGAACCCGTGGTAAGGTTTTTCCCCGCCGATATATCCCCTACCGTATTCAAACACGCCGATCAATGTGGCGTAATCGTAGTCACATTCCAGTTCTTTCTCAATATCCTGGAAATTTCCCACACAGATTTTGATATTCTCCCGCTCCTGATTTCTCAGTCCGTTGATGGTGCTGCGCCGCAGAGAAAGGTCAATGCAGGTGACTGATGCTGCCTGAGCCGCAGCCGCCGCTGTGACAGCTCCGCATCCGGAACCCACTTCCAGAACCTTTGCCCCGCTCTCAAAGGGATACCAGCTTAATATATGCTCTCTTTCCCGGGCCAGATGGTACATCACTGCCCAGTCCTGCTCTTTGGCAATGATTTGATTGTACGATTCCTGGGGATATGTTTTTGCCAGCTCCAGAATTCTCTCTTCTACCTTTCCGTCGCTGTACAAATCTTCTCCCGGATAACAAGATGTATCTAAGGTAACATTTCCGATTTTTTTCATTGTAACCTCTTTCCCTACTGCAATCTCTTCTGCTGTGATATAAAGCTGCGCCGTCCTGCCCTGTCTCCCCAACGCGTCACACCTGCCGCAGTGAAAAATCCGCCTTGGACAATGTCAGGTTGGGATTATAATAAGGATCGCCCTGATCCATAAATGCCTGCCATTTCGTTACAAAATATTTCATTTCCTTATAATAGCGTTCCTGTTTCTGGGGGGAATCCTCCAGTCCCCGGGATTTTGATTCATAATGATATAATTCTGCATAAGGATTGTATACTATCAGCTTTCCAAATTTCTTCACTTTCATACAGTAATCAATATCATTAAATGCAACCACCAGCTCTTCGGTCAATCCGCCCACCTGCTGATACACGGATTTTTTTGTCATCATGCAGGCCGCTGTCACTGCGCTGTAATTCTGGGCGCAGATAATTCTGGAAAAATACCCGTTTGATTTCCCGTCAAACCCGATAAAGGTATGCCCGGCAATTCCTCCGAAGCCAATCACTACGCCGGCATGCTGTATGGTGCCGTCCTCGTAATACAGTCTGGCTCCTGTAATTCCCACGTCCTCCCGCATACAGGGGCCAAGCAGTTCCCAGAGACAGTCTTTTCCGATCATTTCCGTATCGTTGTTCAGCAAAAGCAGATATTCTCCCTGGGCAAATTCTGCGCCGAAATTGTTAATGGCCGCAAAATTAAATTCTTTTTCCCAGTGCACCACACGGACTTTTTCGTTTTCTTTTTCCAGTTTTTTGTAATACTCAAAGGTTTCCGGCAGTTCGCTGTTATTTTCTATAATAATATACTCATAATTCCGGTAAGAGGACTGTTCCTCAATGGAACGGATGCATTTGTCCAAATCCTCTGTGTGATCTTTATTGGGAATCAGAATTGAAACCAAAGGCTGTTCTTTCCACTGATAATACACCCGGTAAAGGCCGGGATATTCCCCCATTTCCACCCTGGCCGGAATCTGAAGCCTGTCCAGATGGGCCTGCACCGCCCGTTTGCCTGCCTCAAAGGCATACCGCTTGCTCTCCGGATTCTCAGAGGTGGAATTCTCGTGGGCCCGCCAATGATACAGCACCTTGGGAATATGGTAAATTTCTCTGGTCTGTTCGCAGCAGCGCAGCACGAAATCATAATCCTGGGCGCCGTTATATTCGCCGTTCAGTTTTCCTGCCCGCTCCAGTAAATCTTTCTTCACCACCACCAGATGGCAGAAATAATTCATGCTGCAGAGCAAATCCGGGTTGTAGTCAGACTTGAAATGAGGTTGGAAATAATGTTTTCCATTCATGGAAACCTTGTCCTCATCTGAATAAATCAATTCCGTATCCGGTTTTTCCTGCAGAACCTTCACGCATTCATACAATGCGTCCTCTGACAGCAAATCATCATGATCGGCAAAGGCGATATATTCCCCCGCCGCCGCGTTTAAGGCTGCATTGGTATTCTCTGAAATCTTAAGAGGCGTGTCGTTTCGCACCACCCTGACCCGGCTCTCCTGCTTTTCTAATTTCCGCAGATATTTATCAATGGGAGAAGGTTGGCCGCTGCCGTCGGACAGACACAGCTCCCAGTTGGCATAAGTCTGCTTCTGCACCGATTCCACCAGTTTTTCCAGATATTTTTCCGGCGTCTTATATAAGGGCGCCACCACTGAAATCAGCGGAGCATAGGCAAACTGCTCCCGCCGCTGACGGTCCAGCTCTTCCCGGGAGGGCGTCACTGCCTGACGGTATTTCTCGTAATCTCCCTGAGGGGTGGATTTCTGGGCAAGCACCTGCATGGTACGGGCGCAAAACTGCTTCCATCCATGATGCTGCAGAAACCTGGCTCCTTTTCCAAGGTAACTGTTTCCCAGCATATTTTCGAAAAAAAAGGTAGACACAACGGGCACTTTCACCTGACTGACCCGGGTTCCGTTGGTAATCTCCAAAGTTACGGCTGACAAGCCTTTATGGGGCAGCGCCACCTCAAACCCGCTTTCCGGCATCTGCCGGATCTCCCGGTACACCTGGCTGACGTCTCTGCGCTCATGAAAGGACACACGGCTCTCGATTTCCTTTCCGCCGGCCCCTTTGACCCGGATGTCCACCGGAACAGCGGAAGCCGCCCACCCCTTGAGATAACATTGATCTTTCTTAAGGGTTACCTGCTCTAAGAAGAAATCCACCTGGCCCTGAAGCTTCTGCAGATTGGAAACCTTCTCCCGGTATACGAAACGCCCCTCCTGCTCCGGCCGGGACTCTGTGCGCACCCGCAAAGTCAGCTCCCTGCGCGTTCCGAAATCCTCCGGCAAGGTTACGTAGAGATAATATTCTTCTTCAATTCCCAGATCATAAATCATGTAACGCTGCCGCACTTCCATGCCGTCGTAAGTTTCCATCGTAAAGGAAAGGGGAACTCCGTCCAGCGTTACTTCCAGCGTATCTTCCGGCTTCATGCCATGCTTCCATCCCTGAAGCACCAGAATTTGTTCTTCTTCTATATGAAATCTGACTCTTACTACATTAAATTTCTCAATCATATTCTGTCCCTTTGCCCTGTCTTTTTATTCTAGTTCCACCGCTGATTCCATGTCAAAATAGCCCACGGTATTTTTCTGCGAAACCACGGCAATGCTGCACACGTCATACAGCCGGTGGTGCACCCTGAAATCTTCCTGTTCATATCCGGTGCATCCCAAGGACAGCAGATATTCTCCGCCCTGCAGGGTCATTTTCTGGGTAAAGCTGACGCTCTGCTCCTCCCCCGGCTGCTTTGGCTCCACCGGCTGCTGCTCCAACATGGTATTTGTTCCTGTCAGCTCAATTCCCATAAGATTTTTCAGGGTAAAGGCAAAAATCGGCTCTGCCACAGCCTCCAGGAAGGCCACCTTCATCTTTATGGTAAAAGGCTCTCCTTTCTGAATGACATTTGTGATTTTGCCGGTTTTATCGACCACTGCAAAATCTGTAATTTCCGCTTTCTTATCCCCGTATTCCAGCGTTTCCGGATTCACCGACAATGCGTTCCTCCATTTGTCCCCGGAAGCTCCCGGTTTCCACAGGGAAGAATTCTCCCGCCGTTTTTCTTCCTCCTGGGCCACCAGGGCCATCTTAAACCGATCCACCGCTTCTTTGGGCGTTCCTTCCATCACTTTCACACCCTTATTCAGCAGAATTGCCCGGTCGCAATACTTGGTAATGCTGCTCAGATCATGGCTGACAAAAAGAATGGTTTTTCCCATTTCCTTAAATTCTTCGAATTTCCGGTAACATTTTGACTGGAAAAACACATCTCCCACAGACAGCGCCTCGTCCACAATCAAAATCTCCGGCTCAATGTTGATTGCCACTGCAAATGCCAGACGGACAAACATGCCGCTGGAGTAGGTTTTCACCGGCTGATGTACAAAGTCACCGATATCTGCAAATTCCAGTATTGCCTCCATTTTCCCCTGGATTTCTTCTCTGGTAAATCCCATCATCGTTCCCTGGAGATACACATTTTCAATTCCTGTATACTCCTGGTTAAATCCTGCGCCAAGCTCCAGTAAGGCGGAAATTCTTCCGGCCACCTCTACTTCTCCCCGGCTCTGGCTGATCACGCCCGTAATAATTTTCAGCAGCGTGGACTTTCCGGAACCGTTGGTACCGATAATTCCCACCGTCTCTCCCTTTTTTATCTCCAGCGTAATATCATGCAAAGCCGCATGCTCCCGATATGCCTGTTTCCTGGACAGGCCCAGAGCGTCCTTCAGCCGTGCGGCAGGGGTATCGTACAATTTATAGATTTTACTGACATTTGTCACTTTAATCGCTGTCTCAGACATAATATCTCCTTTATTCCGGCTGCTTAAGTATTGCGGAACATGCAAATTCCGCCGTTTCTATCAGGCATTCCGCCAAAGGATTACAGCACATCTGCAAAATGCACTTTCAGCCGTTTGAACACCTTTACCCCCAACAGGCAGACTGTCAGGGTAAATCCCCAGAAGTACAGCGTCATTCCCGGATGCTCCCAGAACCACACCTTGTCAATAAATGCCTCCCGGTATCCCAGAACAATGTAATACAGGGGGTTGCACTTCATGATAATAAGAACCGCTTCCGGTATCTTTTCTTTCATATCGTTGATATCCCACATAATCGGCGTGGCCCAGACTCCGATCTGCAGCCCGATATTTACAATCTGCCGGACATCCGGAAAAAACACGGACACCGCACTGGTGAAATAACTCATGCCCAAGGCTAACAGCAGCACGCCTGCACTGTAATACAGGGCCTGCAGCACATACAAATCCGGAAAATATCCGTAAAGCAAAAACAGCAGCACTGCAACGGCCACAAAAAACACGTGTACAAATATAGAAGAAAATATTTTCACCACCGGAAGAATATCAATGTGAAATACGACTTTTTTTACCAGATAATTGTATTCGTTCAACACGGAGGTCCCTGCGCTGAGGCAGTCGGAAAAGAAAAACCAGGGCACGATTCCCGCCACCAGCCACAGTACATAGGGCAGCGGCAGTTCTCCCCTGATTTGGGCCCGGGCGCCGATTGCCATATCAAAGACAAACCAGTAGATTAATACGGTAATGACCGGCTGCACAAAGGCCCAGACGGTTCCAAGGTAGGAACCGGAAAATTTCGTTTTGAAATCATTTTTGGCCAGGGTCTTTATCAGGCGGCGGTTTTGGATGATTTCTGAAATAAGGTTTTCTGATTTCTGATTCATAGGTATATTGGCTTCCTTTTTATTTAATAGCTTGTGCCATTATAACATTTTTTACCATAATACGCAAATTTCGGAATATTTAGAAAAAATTATAAATTTCTTAACAATTCCATGGGAAATCTTCCATTGTTTTTTTTCTTAAGTTATGGTAACTTTATTATTAGCTTTTATGAACATTTTCACTCAAACTAAATCATGGGAGGTCTTAGTATTGAAAAAGTCGTTGAAAAAAATTTCTTCTCTGGTACTCACCTTTGCTGTTCTGCTGACGGGAATTCTCTTTGTTCCCCAGGCTGGCAGTGCAGCGGAAGCGGCTGCTGTGTATTATCTGCCCAGTTCTTATAAGAATATGGTATTTTACGCCGCGCCGGACGACCTGCCGGCTACCTTTGTAACGCTGAGGGTCTGCCGGAAAGGCTCCAGCAAAAAACCGCGGCCATCCTCCATTCAGGCGCTGACAAGCAGTGATTCTTCCATTGCAAGGCCCTATATTAATAAGGATGGAGATATCCGGGTTTATTTTTTCAAAAAAGCCGGTACTGCCGACATTACCTTTCAGATCGGGAGCCAAAAGCTGAAATCCACCATTACGGTGAAAAATTACAGTAATCCTCTGAGAAGTTTTAAAGTGGGAAAGAAAAATTTCACTTCCCGGTTTCAGTCCGCTACCGAATGCAATTATTTTCACTCTTCCACGCTGAAAAACCAGTTGGTTTCTGCAAAAGCGGCAAAGGGATGGAAAATCACTTCCATGAAACTGCAGTACGGTTCCGGTTCTTACGAGATTAGTTCCTGCAGCAAATCTTCTTTTGCAAAAAAAGTTACGTTTGACGGGGATCTGGACTATGTTACATTTACCATGCGCAACACCAAAACAAAAGCCTATGTGACTTTAACCTGGAACTGCATTAAAGAATAGTCGGCGGCATTCCCTTAAAAGGGCTGTGGGAAAATTATTTCTTTCTCCACAGCCCTTTTTCTTTTCTATTTCTTTATCTTTACGCTTTTCTTTCCGCTCCAGGAACCGTAAATCTTCTTGCCTTTGGAATCTGTCTTATAGGCCCGGGCCTGAACATAATAGGTCTTGCCTTTCTTCAGACTTCCGATGGTCCTGCTGGTGGATTTCCCGGTGACGCGTTTTGCCGATTTCATCTTCGAATTGGAGGCATAGCGGAACTCATATCCCTTGGCCCCGCTGACTTTCTTCAGGGTAACTTTCATTTTCTTTCCTGAAACATTGGTCACCTTCTTAATGGACGCCTTCCCTGTAGTAACTTTTTTCCACTTGGCAGTCAGCGTCATATCCTTCGTTACCTTTGAACTAAAATTCCACTTTTCTCCGGAACTGGTATACCAGCCCGCAAAAGAATAATTACTGCGCTTGGGATTGGCCGGTTTTTTCACTTTATTGCCGTAAAGAACCTTCCTGGAAGATATTTTATTGCCGCCTTTGGTATTGAATTTTACCGTGTAAGTGGATTTAGTAAGTTTTGCTGAGGTAACTTTACTGTCCCACATAGTATCTTTGACTGCAATTGCTTTTACCGTGTCATTATGCTCCACTTCGAAATAATCACCGGTGTAATAATAGCTTCTGGTAGCCGAGGAAGAAGGTTCGCTGCCGTCAGTGGTATAATAAATATCTGCCCCGGAGGTATCTGTGCTTAAGTTTACCAGAAGCTTCCCGCTTGCCTGAACTTTCTTAATTTGGGGCTCCGCCGCTGTTTTTGTGGGAGTTCCTATGGTTCCGATGGAAGTTGGGGTGGCTCCGGAATCCTGGGTGGCAGTTGGCAGCAGTCCTGTATAACAGCTTTCTTTCTGATGATAATTGTTCTGATCCAGTTTCCCGGTAATCATTGCTGTGCTGCGGTTAAAATAACCATACATCACTTCCATATCGTACTGCCCGTCCAGATCATCCCAGGTAAGATCTATATTATACCAGGAATCGTTGATACAAATCATATTCCAGGCATGTTCTTTACTGGTTACGCTTAAGGTATCCACTCCGGCTCCATTCATCAAAATGGTAAAGGCCTTCGTGTACCCTGCGCATACTGTATAATCATCACAAAATACACTGTAAGCCGTCTGATGGTAAGGGGTCTTTGATACAGGCTTCATATAATCATGATCATACTTTATTTTCTTACAGATTAAGTCATGGGCAATTCTGGCTTTCTCCACCTCTGTGGTTCCCGCTGCAATCTGGGCTTCCATGGCGTCAATCTGAGCCTTCACCTTGGCAGTCTCCGCCGCTCTTGTGGCCCCGTTGGCAAAGCCGTCGTAAATCATGGGGAACATTGAACTGCCATTGGACAGAAAACCGTTTCCTATAAAATAATATTGAGGATTGGAATAGGAAAACATGGTAAACAGATCTGCCGCTCTGTCATAGGTCACGCCCATGAAAGTAAAAGATACACCCTTTTGCGCTGCATAATAATATTCTCCCTGTACCGCCACTCTAACCGCATTCTCGGTTCCATGCAAATATCCCCTGGCAACCAGATCCAATGCATCCCAGAGTTTCCGCTCATTTTCATTCAGACGGTTATAGATATAATTGCTGGAATACACATCCCAGGAAGAATCGTACTGTTTGGAGCCAAGTACAGAAGAACGGTATTCCAGTGTCCCGTCTGCTGCTTCCTGAGGTTCTATAATCTCCAGAGATTCCGCTGTCTCTTCCGATATCTCAACCACCTTAGGCTGCTCCACGCCGCCCATGGGAGGCGTCCAGTTCTTCAGAATATCCTCTTCCATGGACGGTTCATCCAGAGAGAGAGGTTCCTCTGATTCCTGCTCCTCCTCTGTCTGTGCGGCATTTCCGCCGTTTTCCGGTTCCTCCTGCTGATTCCAGAGCTCATTCAAAGGCTCTGTGTCTGAAAGAGTGTCCTCTGCATCAGAAACACGGCCCTCTGCCCTCCCGTTCTCTTCTGTGTTGGCTGCTGCAAACGTTTCTGTGGGAGCCATGGAAAATGCCATCATTCCCGCCAGGAAAAATGCTAAAATCCTTTTCTTCATGCTGCAAATCCTACCTTTCTTTCCGGCTCTGTCTGTTCACGGGACTGCCTGCGGCGATCCCGCAACGCAGCTCTTATTTTTCTCTCCGGCTGCTTACATATTCTCCGATTCCTCCCCAGACCTTATCTTTGTCTGAAAGAATCAAATCATCCTCTGTCATTCCCTCCGGCATGGGCCACTGAACGCCGATTTCAGGATCTTTCCACAGCAGGCCCCCCTCATCGTTGGGATGGTAAAAATCTGTCACTTTATAACAAAATTCTGCATATTCAGACAATACCACAAATCCATGGGCAAATCCTTTGGGAATAAAAAACTGCTTCTTATTCTCGGCAGAAAGTATCACTCCAAACCATTTGCCAAAGGTCTCAGAGCCTTCCCGCAAATCCACCGCAACGTCAAATACTTCTCCGTTTACCACCCGGACCAGTTTATCCTGGGGATAATTAATCTGGAAATGGAGCCCTCTTAAAACCCCTTTCTTAGAAGCCGACTGATTATCCTGCACAAATGTACAGTCTATCCCCGCCCGGGCAAAATCATTGTAATTATATGTCTCCATAAAATAACCCCGCTCGTCTCCGAACACCGCAGGCTCTATCACTTTTAATCCCTGAATTCCGTTGCAATTGTCTGTTACCTGAATCTTTCCCATATTATCCTCCATGCTATAATCCAGCCGCCACATCCATCAAATACTGTCCATACTCTGTCTTTAACAAAGGCTCCGCCAGCTTCTTCAGCTGCTCCACATCAATAAAGCCCCGTTTGTAGGCAATCTCTTCAATGCAGGAAATATACAATCCCTGACGCTTCTGAAAGGCAGATACAAAATCCGCCGCCGCAAGCAGCATATCATGATTTCCGGTATCCAGCCATGCAAAACCGCGGCCTAAGGTTTCCACCTTGAGAGTTCCCCGCTTCAGATATTCATTATTCACGCTGGTAATCTCAATTTCTCCCCGGGCAGAGGGCTTCACGTTCCTGGCAATCTCCACCACGTCATTATCATAGAAATACAGCCCCGGCACCGCATAGTTGGACTTGGGATGCTCCGGCTTCTCCTCAATGGAAATGGCCGTCCCTTCCTCATCAAACTCCACAACGCCGTACTCTCTGGGATTCTTCACATAATACCCGAAAATTGTGGCTCCCGGCCGTCCTTCTGTCCGGTCTGCCGCTTCCTTCAATACTCTGGAAAAGCTCTGACCGTAAAAAATATTATCGCCCAGCACCAGCGCCACCGCATCTTCGCCGATAAATTCTGCGCCGATAATAAATGCGTCTGCAAGTCCTCTGGGTTCTTCCTGAACGGCATAGGCAAACCGCATGCCAAGCTGGCTGCCGTCTCCCAACAGATTTTCAAATACCGGAAGATCTCTGGGAGTGGAGATAATCAATATCTCACGGATTCCCGCAAGCATCAGGGTAGACAGGGGATAATAAATCATCGGCTTGTCATACACCGGCATAATCTGCTTGGAAATCGCTTTCGTCAATGGGTATAATCTGGTTCCGGAACCTCCGGCTAAAATAATTCCTTTCATGGCCTCCTCCAACGTACACTTTCATTTTCTGGATATTATTCCAATATTTTCACTTTTTCATCCCTTTCAATGCTTTTTCTATTCTACCATCTTTCCTGCCAGGATACAAGCCCGGGCATCAGGTTTTCCGGTACATGCCCTTGATTCTGGATGTTTTATAGCCGGATACAATCTTTTTCCAGGATTTAACCCCCAGCATTCCCCTGTATTTCTTGGTATATTTGCTGGCCTGAGAAGTGTCCATGTATTTGAAAGCATTAAACGCCTCTTTTCCTGCAATTCCCATTCGAAGTCCCTGAGCCGTCTCATTGGCGTTATCGGAAAAGCTCCGGATAATAAAAGCGTCTATCATGGGATTGCAGGCCGCAATATAATAACTGTAAACAAGCGCCGCCGCCTGGTTGGCTTCTCCCCAGGGACTGGAAGAGGTGTAACCCTGCTCCGAAAGGATAATCCGCACGGAAGAACCGTAGTTTTTCTTGATATAATCCGTCAATATTTTAATATTCTTCATGGTGATGTAAGGAGTGTTCACATCATCTGTAATGCCGAACCCTTCCCAGAAATTGGTATAAGTCAGCGGGAATGAGTAGGCATGATAAGCCAGGTTCCAGTCCAGGCCCTTCTCGATTTTATTCAGCTGTTTTAAAAAGGCTGAGATCACATATTTCGCACTGTAGCCGCCGCTTTGGGTGGTATTCCAGAAATTGTCGGTGCAGATGAAAATATGGGCGTTGGAATACTGGGTTTTTACCGCATAATACAAGGCCCGGAAGGCATAGGCATAGGATTTAAAATATGCTGTGGTTGTCATTCCGCCTTTGTAATGCCATCCTGCCGGATTGTTTACTTCATTTCCCAGAATCCAGTTGGATACATAGCAGTTCTTCTTTCCAAACAAACCGCCCAGGTAACAGAAAATGGCCTCCATCTTTTCTCTGGAGCTGTTGGTGGTCACATTCCAGCTGTAATAGGGAGCCGCCCCCTTCACCCTGGCTTTCACCGGAATCAAATCCGTATGACCGGTTGTCCAGTCCAGCATCACCTGCATGGTCACATTAATATTTCTCTTATTACACTCTGTCACCACCTGCTGATAGTAAGTCATGGGATTAAAATAATAAGTTTTGCCATTATAGTTGTAGGGAACTGTCCCATTATCACATACCATAGACACAGTAACATTCAAAAAGTTCTGTCTTGCCCCGCAGTCAATAATTTCTTCCATACTCTTGTCGAACTGCATGCCCTTTTTGGTGGTTCCCGGCTTGTATTTGGACTTGTTGGAAGCCGCCTTCTGGGCATTTTTTACAAAAGATGTGGTGCTGATCAACTGGTAGGAGCTGCCCTTTTTAACGGCAATGCCGAACATGGAGGTGGCATACCCCCGGTTTTCCGCTGTTTTCAGGCTGAAGGTAATATTTTTCTTCTTATAAACCTTGGCCGCCTCTTTATACATTTTTTTATTCAGCGGATTAATATACATCAGATAATAGTAATCGTCTGAACTTGCCACTCGTTTCTTAATGGTGGCTTTTACGCTTACCTTACCGGTTCCTGTGGCTTTGCAGGCGGTCAGTTTTGCCGAATCTGACTTGGGCTTCTGGGTGCACTTCACCCATTTGGCATAAACAGTCAGATTGCCGGTATTGCCTTCTTTGATTTCGCCTACACGCTTCTTGAAATTAGAAGTTTTGTACCATCCGTCAAAATCGTAGCCTTTTTTGGTGGGCCTTGGCAGAACAAAGGGTTTATCCGTCGTATAAACTTTTTTGGCTGAAGCCGCTAATTTTCCGCCGTTGGTATGATATGTAATTTTGTATTGAATGGCTGTCCATTTGGCATACAATGTCACCGTACCATTTTTAACAGCCGTTAAATTGCTGACCTGGGACCCCTCCCGATACGTAGTTCCGGTACCGTCCGCTTTGGTATTCCATCCTGCAAAGGTAAATCCCTTCCGCTTAAAGGCATTTTTTTTCAAAGTAAAAGGCACGCCGTAAATCTGGCTGCTGCCGGCCACGCTTCCGCTGTCGGCCTTGTTGCCGTCATATTTTACAGTATAGGGATTCCCTTCCCACATAGCATAGAGGATCACGATCTCTCCTAACCCTCCTAAAGACTTGATTTTTCCTTTATCCGCATAAGCAGTTCCGGTACCGTCCGGTTTGGTATTCCAGCCTGTAAAGGTATACCCGGTGCGTTCAAATTGATTTTTCTTAAGCGTCCTGTTTTTATTATAGGTGCAGGGCATATCATCCATTGTGCCGGTTCCGCCGTTGGCATTGTACCGGACGGTGTACAGGCCCACTTCCCAAACAGCGGTAAATGTAAGCGTTTCACCGTCTGTTTCTGTCAGGTTGCTGTTTAATTCTGCTTCGTCCTGAAACGTATGCTTCACACCGGCAATCGTAACCGTCCATCCTGTAAAAGCATATCCCCGTTTCTCAAAACCGTTCTCCGGCAGCTTCTTGGGCTGATCGTAAACAACCGTAATCGGAACCATCGTGCCGGTTCCGCCGCCGGCGTCAAACTGAATGGTATAGGAAATGGGCTCCCAGTATGCTTTCAGGGTCAGATTTCCCTCTACCGGCCGTTCTGCAAACTTATACTCTGCGCCTGTCTCATCCATCCAGTACTGCAGCTTATATCCTTTTCTTACAGGCGCAGGAATCTGCTCTGCAGCAATCAGTTCTCCTCCCTTTACAGCAATCTGCCTGGTAGGCTCCCCGGTATCCGGCAGGTTTCCTCCGTTAAAATCAAAGACCACTGTGTATTCTTCCACCGGCGCCCAATATGCTTTCAGGGTAAGATTTCCCTCTACCGGCTGTTCTTCGAATTTAAATTCTGTTCCGGCTTCGTCTGTCCAGTACTGCAAAAGATATCCTTCTTTCACTGGCGCAGGAATATTTTCTGCTGCAATCAGCTCACCTTTTTTTACCTGAATCTGCTTTTGGGTCTCTTCGGTATCCAAAAGCTTTCCTCCGTCAAAATCAAACGTTACCGTATATTCCTCTGACTCTTCCGGAGCACCCGGTTCTCCGCCGCCGGTTCCATCTCCTGTATCCGGCTTATTTTCGCCATCTCCTGTCCCCGGCTCATTTTCCGAGTCTCCTGTTCCCGGCTTATTTTCGCCGTCTCCTGTCCCCGGCTCATTTGAACCAGCATCCCCTGTATCATTATTATCCCCCGTTAATGCTTCTGTGCCGGCCGCAGACGCCCTGGGCGCATACTCTGCAGCATAGAATGTTTCTGCTCCCGTCTGAAACAGAAGCAGCACTGCCAGAAGCAGTGTCGTGATACGTTTTCTCATTTCATGTCCTTCTTTCTTCGTTGTGTTAGTAAACCTCCATCATGCACAGCCTGCCGTTCGGCGGGCCGCATGGCCATCCATACTATGGAAGCCAGGGGCTTTCATAGTAAAACCTCCATCATGCTCAGCCTGCCGTCCGGCGGGCCGCATGGCCATCCATACTATGGAAGCCAGGGGCTTTCATAATTGGCACTTTTCAATTGCTGACGTTCCGTATATAATATAATAAAATTATTTGATATTTTCAAGGTTCGCCTAATTAATTTATCAAAACAATGTGATATAAATATGATAGCTTCGAAAGGAGAATTACACTTGCACACCACACCATCCGTTCATATTTTACTGGCTTCCTACAACGGCGGCAAATATATCCGGGAGCAGCTTGACAGCCTTCTGGCCCAGACATATCCAAACATTTCCATCTATATCCGGGACGACGGCTCTACAGACGACACCGTTTCCATTATCCAGGATTATATTGCCGGCAATACTACATCGAAAAAAATTGTGCTGCTGGAAAACGGAGGCGTCAATCTGGGCTGTCCCGCTTCCTTTTACCAGATTTTAAAAGAGTGTCCCCCGGCGGATTATTATGCTTTCTGCGATCAGGACGACATCTGGTATCCCGATAAAATCAAACGGGCCGTCAAAAAGCTGGCCTCAGCGCAGCAGCCGGAGCGCCCCTGCGTCTATTTCTGCGGCTACGAATATTATACGGACACCGGAGAATTTCTGCGGCATTCCCCGCCTCAGAAAGCATCTATCACTCTGACAGATGTGCTGTACTACACGCCGGCCTCCGGCTTCGTGATTGTATTTAACGAAACCGCCAGACAGGAATTGATTTTACAGGTAGATCCCGGAAGGGAGCTTCATGACCGCTGGCTTCTTCGGGGGGCCGCCTGCTTCGGAACCATCATTTCCGATCCCCGCCGCCTGGCCACCCATATCCGCCACTCGGACGCTGTTACCGCAGAAGATTCCAGTGATTCCAATCTGCTTTGCAGTTTCCTGAAAAATGAAATCGGCGGAACAGCCATGACAGACAGCAAAGAAGATTTGGCTTATTTTCAAAATGTGTTTCGCCATAAGCTCTCCGCCTCCCAGCAAAAGACCCTGTCGCTGTTTACCGCGAAAAACAGCTTTCTGCGGCAGATTCAAAAGCTGTTTTATCCCAGACGGCTGCGGGCGCGGCTTGCGGGGGAACTTGCGATTCGGATATTGTTTTTGATTGGGAAGATTTAGCATTTCCATACACAATTCAAATTGTTATCCTGCAGCATTCCCCTTCACGATACCCAGAAGCTTCTGAAGCTGCCGCCAGAAGCACAGCAGGGAAAGTCCGCATACTGCGGCAAAATACAGGAAAAATCCCGGGATGGGGTCTGCATCCGCCAACAGATAAAAGATCAGCAGCCCTGCCAGAATATAGCCGTATCTGCGCAGGCAGCCTGCCAGGGGCATCTGCAGATACCGGATAAAAATCCGCTCTGTCACCAGATACCAGATCACAAAGGACAGCAGGCTTGCCCCTGCAATATAGCGGTAATCGCGGAACATCACATAAGCCGCCGCGTTTAACAAAAAGGAAATCCCAATGGCAAAAATATTGTTCCAGGTATATTCCTTAATCAGCTTCAGCACTTTAAAATAATTGCCGCAGACCAGGGTAATCACAGCCCGAAACACCACTGTGCCGAATAAAATCGCCACCACGGACAGGCTTGGGATAAATTTTTCCAGCCAGCGCAGGATAATAAATTCCGCCGCATAAAATGCCAGCATGGAAACCATGGAAACCATGGAAAGCACATCGCTCATCAGTCCGTAATATTCCGCATATTTTTCCTCTTCCACCCGCACAAGATACGGATATACCAGATTGGACACAGCGCTTATAGCAGTAAAAATCACGGAAATCACCGAAACTGCAAAGGAATACATGGCAAATTCCGTCTGGGAAAACAGATTGTCCACAAACATGCTGTCAATTCCCAGAATAATAATCCCCACAAATTCACTGAGCATCAGAAAGAATCCGTTTTTGATCAGTTCAGGGATTCCCGTATCCCCAAGCCTGGCTTTTTCTCCCCACAAAAGAACTTTATTCTGGCCCATGACAATCACCATGCAGACCAGATTGCATATGGTAAGAATCACCAGAATCCATTTAAAATCATACCACCGGAACAGAATGACCAGCAGAACCATAACCAGGTTCAGAATGTTCTGCAGATACGTCACAAAGCTGTCAATGACAAACCTTTTGGTAAACTGGTTGATGGAGGAATAGAACCATTTGATATTAATCAGCGGAATATTGATGATAACAAACCCAAAAGCAATGACCTTGTCCTGTTCCATCGCAGATGCGCCCCCAGAGAGAAGCAGGGACAGAACTGCCACAACCGCCGCCTGGGACAGCAGCATAAAAAAACTGTAGGCCCGAAACACTTTTTTGGGAATCTGTTCCAAATCCATATTTCCGTATTTCAGATAAATGCCGTTTACAATTCCAAAATGAAAGAAACCTGCATAGGAAATATACAGCAGATACACTCTGTAATAGGCATAATCCGGAATGCTCAGTTCTTTCGGCAGAATAAAACCTGAAAACAATGCAACTAATATTGTAAAAATATTGCTGCTTACCACCATAATGACATTGATTAGATTTTCTTTCTTTGCTTTTTCCATTTTATTTCCCTGCTTTTCTTTCACGTTATTGTATGCTAATATAATCTGAGAGAATAAACTACTGTATCTTTTCTAATATAAAGAGGAATAACTGCCATGAAACAGACGACTGCAATTTTACTTGCCGCCTATAACGGCGAAAAATATTTAAAAGAACAATTGGATTCCATTGTGGGTCAGACTTTTACAGACTGGGTCCTGTTTATCAACGATGACGGCTCCACCGACAGCACCCCGGAAATCTTAAGACAATATCAGAACATGTATCCGGATCAGATTTTTCTTTCCGAAAACACTTCGGGAACCCATGGAGCCACCGGCAATTTTGCCGATCTGTTTGCCAAAGTGTCCGGATATGAATATTATGCGTTCTGCGACCAGGACGACCGGTGGGAACCGGAAAAATTATCCGAAATGATCCATTTTCTGAAAAACTGCCAAAAAAAGTATGACGGCCCTCTGCTGGCCTATTGTACCCTTCGGATTACCGATCAGGATATGAATCCCATCAGCGATTCCCTGGAAACATACACCCATGCCGCACTGGGCCAAAAACAGCATTACCGAAAACTGCTGCTGGCCAACTACGTTCCGGGCTGCGCCATGGTTTTCAATGATAAATTAAAAAATTTGGTCTCTTCTTACCCGAAGGAAATTGACCTTCATGACTGGTGGATTCTGCTGCTGTGCGCCGCTTTCGGGCGAATTGTCCGCAAAAACGACACCCCGCTTTCCAATTACCGGCAGCATTCCTGCAACACTTTAGGCGTAACCAATACGCGCTCCACCCTTTATCGGATTCTGGATAACCTGCGGCCCTCGGTATTCCGAAAACACCTGCGCTCCTTAACCAACTGCCGGAGACAGGCTGCTACCCAGACCCAGACTTTACTGCAGGTCTACGGAGACAGGCTTTCCCCGGAGCAGCGAAGGCTGGCTCAGAATGTTCTGGCTCTGCTTCGTTCCGGAAACCGGCTCAAAAGCGTAATTCTGGGAATGAAATATCCCTATCTGGGAAATACGCTTTATGAGCGGTTTACCTTCTGGTGGTTTACAATCCCCAAAGAGAACAGATAAATTCTATTGGAATGCCATACCTGTTTCTTTTTTCTGCACCAGCCTCATTACAACGGCCGCGCACCCTGCCAGAGACAGCATTGCCGCCAGATTAAGCATGGGATAAGCTGCGCTTAAATACATGTAGCTGATAGCCGGACATTTTTCCAGGTGGGTGACAGCTACGCCCAAAAATAAAATCAGCAGGCTTAAACCGATTCCGGTGATAATCAGCCAGAGGTTTACCGTGTCATACTGCCGCTTTCTCCATTCCAGTACGGATAAAACCGTAAACACTGCGTAGGCCGCCGCTCCCGCCAAAGCCAGGATAGGGCAGAAAAAGTGATAGATATTATATACTATATTGCACCGGTCCGCCGCTTTTTGGGCCTCCTGGCGGATCATCTGCTGCCCTCCCTGCTGAAAGAATCCGTCTATGGAGCCCACACATTCCTCTTCACTGACGTCTGCCAGTCCAGTTTGGGTAATTCTGGCTTTGACCACCTGCTGCTCTTTCTCATAGGCCACAAGGAAAAAGTCGGTATTTTCCTTTCCGCCGCCGTCCCATTCGGCAACATAGCGGCACTTTTCAGCCCCCTCTGCCTGGGGGTATTTTTCTTTTACATCCGGGCTTTCTTCAAAATCCAACTGTACAAACTGATGGCCCTCTGCATCTTCAATATAAACCTTCAGTTCCTTCAAATCATACTGGGGAAACGCTGCCCACCCCACGCAGTAATAATCCGTATCAAACATGCCATAATAGGCATGATTGCGGGTCAGCAGTTCAAATCTCTGACTGCCTGCAATGTCGTCCCCCTCCAGGGAACAGATATCGGAAAACAGATATTGATGGCCTGCCACATACTGAAAACACTGCCCAATGGCTGACAGCAGTTCTTTCCGCTCTTTCCCGTCAGCTATATGGTAAGCATCTGAAAAAGACCGTTTTGCCAGCTTCAGTTCCCCTTGTTCTGCTGCCTCATGTAATTCTTCATACACATTTTCAAAAAATTTATTGGCTGTCCGGCAGTCCTTATAGCATCCTGCTCCGTCAAATCCCCGAAGCAGGGCCCAGCCAATCCAGCCGTCCTCCACATTGCCGTCCTTTGGATGGGTGTCCGCCTCATCATACCGGTCCATGGCGTCTTCGATTTCATCCTTTGCCGAAGCCAGCGTGGGCGAAAGCTCATACAGCCGTTGAAGGGTTTCTCTGGGCAGACTTACATTTTCTATGGGATTTTCTGATTCCACTCCTGTTAAAATCCCCATGGCCGGGCCATAATAAGGAATGCCGGTATCCCCGTAAGCGATCGTATTCAGTAAATCTATGGTTTTGGAAAAAAACAGAATTCCAAGAAAGGGCATACACAGCAGAATCAATTTGGGAAAGGGCCTGGCTTCCTTTCGGTTTTTGATTAAAATCCCGGCGGCAACTGCCAGAATTACCAGGGTAAAGGGCAGAATCCAGATGGTGTCGCTTTTGGTTTCCCACAGAAAACCAAGGCTTCCCGCTGCCAATACCGCCCAAATACAGTTTCTTCGGAAAGATTCTTCCCGGATTTCAAAATAAAGGTTCAAAAGACTGCCAAAAAGCCAGAGCAGCAGTGTCACGGCAAAACCGTTCCGGTACACTCTCTGCCCGGTTTCTACCGCCGTCATAATCGGATGGAACAGCGTAACTGTATAAATCACGCATAACAGCCATTTTTTCTGAACCACATGGCTGATTCCGTACAGTAAAATCATACATCCTGCGATATACAGGAGAGTGGTTCCTGTAATGTAAGACAAATGCAGCCGATGGAGCACTGCCAGATAAATGGCAAACCCCACTTCCTTCATAAAAATATAGTTGTTAAAGGGGCCCGTCCATTTTCCTCCTGCAATATTCAGCGCCCAGTCCGCCATCAGGGCGTCATCGCAGGCTGCAGCCGGTATGGGATAAATCACCAACCCCTGCACCATCCATATTTTTATCAGCGACAGCGCCGCAATCACTGCCAGAAACCAGTTAATCCTTTTTATCCCCTGTTTCGCATTCATCTGTCAAATTCCTCTCTATTTGTGCCTGATATGCAGAATGCCGATGAAAAAACTTCCGAAAATAACTTCGATCCCCACCACAATCAGCAGCATGGCAGGAATGGTAATCCGCATCATATTCTCTGGTGACAGTCCCCCGAATCCTGTATTTCCCCAAATGCAAAAAGCAATAATTGTAATAATAATTCCTGCAAAAAACAGCAGCAGGCCAATAACCACGCCTCTTTCCGTGGAAATATCCTCCAGCCACCGATCCAGCTTGCTTTCCGTGGGAATAAATCCGGTCACGCTTGCATAAGAACGGACAAACAAAGAAAACATTACCAGATTAAAGCCCACCATCATAGCGGCGGCAGAATACATCAGGGTATGAACCCCCAGTCCCACAGATCCAATCCGGATGTTTCCAAGACTTAAAATCACAGTCAGAACCAGTCCCAGAAGAAACAAAATCAATCCCGGATACATAAACAGCCAGTTGGGGCTGTGCATCAGAAGGAATTTCAGATGCCGCCATCCGTCAGACCAGCTTCGCAGATGGGGCGCATGGGAACGGCCGTCTTTTTTCAAGGTGGTGGGCACCTCCGCGATTTTCAGATGATTCAGCGTGGATTTTACCACCATCTCACTGGCGTATTCCATTCCGGTTGTCACCAGGCCAAGCTTCAGAATAGATTCCCGGTTATATCCCCTGAGCCCGCAGTGATAATCTCCGATTTTGCAGGGAAAAAACAGCCTTGCAATAAATGAAAGCACCGGATTGCCCAGATATCGGTGAAGCGGCGGCATGGCCCCCGGCTCAATGCCTCCCTTAAAGCGGTTCCCCATCACCAGATCATAGCCCTCCCGCAGTTTTTCCACAAAAGGCCCCAGATGAAGGAAATCATAACTGTCGTCTGCATCGCCCATGATCACATATTTTCCAAGAGCTCCGTTGCATCCGCCGATCAAAGCCGCGCCGTATCCTTTTTCCGGTACGTCTACAACTCTCGCGCCGTTGTCTCTAGCAATCTGCTGAGAACCGTCGGTGCTTCCGTTGTCCGCAATCAGAATCTCTCCGTTGACGCCGCTTTCCTCCAGATATTTCTTTGCTTTTCCAATACAGACAGCCAGCGTTTCCGCCTCATTGAGACAGGGCATCAGTATGGTAAGTTCGTACTGTTCACTCATTTTATTTCTCCTTATGTTCCATGGAATTGGATTCTTCCCCTTTGATATAGAATCGCATAATAAATTTTGCCATCCATCCGGGCCAGAATTTCAAAAACATGGCATAGTCTTCCCGGGCCCGGATATTTCCGTTGTTAATGGCAACGGAAGTCTCCGATTCCAGGTGGATTCTGTGCCAGGTCAAAGGCCGTCTGTCATAGACAAACTCTCCCTTTTGCTTAGACAGCAGTTCCCATGCCTGCCAGTCGATGTTGCTTTTAAATCCGGGAATAAACACCGTAGCCGGCAGATGTTCTCTTATGTAAGTCACAGAAGGGCAGGAAATGGGATTTCCCATGGACAGGATTCTCCTGCGCACAAAAATATTCCCATGAAACGCCCGGACTCTCAAAGGCAGCAGCATGAGACGTTTAATTTTCAATAATTTATTTCTGGAAACCTCCTGTCCGTCCCGCAGCTCATTGTAATCCGTAAAATAAATCAGCGGATGTTTTGCGCGGTTTACGCCGTTTAACATATGTTTTACGTAATCAGGATGATACATATCATCCTGATGGGCCAGGGTGATCAGCCTGGTCCTGCAGTGATAATATGCAAAATTCCAGTCATTGGCAATTCCCGCTGCTCCGTGATTGACAAACAGCGGTATGCCGTATTCTTCTGCCAGGCTGCGGATATAATCATTCTCCGTAGAAGTTGTCATAATCATCCTGACTGGCACTGTCTGCTTCTTTAACGATTCGATGCATTCCCGCAAAAATGGGCTTTCTTTATAAGCGCAGATTGCAAAGGTATGATCCTTTGGTTCATATTTCATTGTCTGTTTTCCTATCGGTTCTGATACATTTCTTCGTAATATTTCTGATAATCGCCGCTGGTTACGTTCTTCATCCATTCCTCATGTTCAAAAAACCAGGCAATTGTCTTGCGGATTCCCTCTTTGAACATGGTCTCCGGCTCCCAGCCGATTTCCGCCTTAATCTTATCCGGGGCAATGGCGTATCTTCTGTCATGGCCCTTCCGGTCCTCCACATAGGTAATCAAATCTTTGGTCACCAGTTCTCTTCTGGGGTCGCCTTCCGGCAGCATTTCCTGCAAGGTCTCCAGAATAATATGAATAATCTCTATATTCTGTTTCTCATTATGGCCGCCGATATTGTAAGTTTCTCCCAGTTTTCCCTGCTCCTGCACCATGTCAATTCCCTTGGCATGGTCATCCACATACAGCCAGTCCCGGACATTTTTCCCGTCGCCGTATACCGGCAGCTTCTTTCCCTGCAGCGCATTGTTGATAATCAGCGGAATCAGCTTCTCCGGGAACTGATAGGGGCCGTAATTGTTGGAGCAGTTGGTAATATTGGCCGGAAAATGATAGGTGTCAATATAGGATTTTACCAAAAAGTCTGAACTTGCTTTGCTTGCGGAATACGGGCTGTGGGGATCGTAAGGGGTAGTCTCATAGAAATAACCGCCTTCTTCTTCCAGAGAGCCGTATACTTCATCGGTGGAAACATGGAGGAATTTCTTCCCCTCCAAAAATGTTCCGTCCTCTTTCTCCCAGGCTTCTTTGGCACAGTTCAGCATCACTGCCGTTCCCAGCACATTGGTCTGGATAAAGACCTCCGGATTGCGGATGCTTCGGTCCACATGGCTCTCCGCTGCAAAATGCACCACCCGGTCAATGTCATTTTCCTTAAAAATCTTACGGATTGCCTCTTTGTCGCAGATATCCGCTTTCACAAACGTATAGTTCTCTCTGGATTCCACATCCTTCAGATTCTCCAGGTTGCCGGCATAGGTGAGCTTGTCCACATTGATAATTCTGATTTCATTGTCATATTTGCGGAACATGTACTGAATATAATTTGAGCCGATAAAGCCCGCCCCGCCTGTTACCAGATAAGTTCTCATAATGATTTCTCCTCTTTCATCATATTTACATCACATTTGCTTCTTATAATACTGTTATCTTAAGGAATTCATATAAGTCTTTAACGCATCTTTCCAGTCTGCCACCTGGTAGTCACTGGTTAATTTTATCATATAATTTTCTAAAATAGAATAGGCAGGACGAGGCGCCTGATTGGGATTGCGCCGGCAGTATTCTTCTGTTGTCACCCGCTCCACCTGTGTGGATTTTCCTGCCAGACGGAAGGTTTCCTCCGCCAGATCCGCCCAGCTGCAGCTTCCCTCGCAGGTAGCGTGAAACAGCCCGTAATTTTCCGTAGGCTCCAGGAAATGAATCATTTTGGCCAGTTCCACCGCGCTGGTCGGGCTTCCCACCTGATCCATTACCACACTGACCTGATCGTGAGTTTCCGACAGCCGCAGCATGGTCTTAATAAAATTCTTTCCGTCTCCGTAAAGCCATGCCGTCCGAAGAATGAAATAGTGGTCTGCAAATTCTTTTACAAAGTTCTCGCCTTCCAGCTTGGTTTTCCCATATGCGCTGACAGGCCCCACCGGGTCAAATTCTGTGTAAGGTCTGGTTCCATTTCCGTCAAATACATAGTCGGTAGACACATGAACCAGTTTTGCCTTCACCTCAGAAGCGGCGATGCTTAAGTTTCTCGGGCCGATGGCATTGATCCGATATGCGCTGTCCCACTGCTGTTCACACAAATCCACTGCCGTATGGGCGGCGCAGTTGATAATCACATCCGGCCTGGTTTCCCGGGCCAGCTCCATTACCTGGGAAATATTGGTAATATCCAGGGCTGTGATTCCCTCTCCCGCCTGCACGTCTGTATTGATAAATTCCACATGGTCTGTTTGGTACTCTTTGTTGATTGCTCTTCCAAGCTGTCCGTTACAGCCTGTCACCAGTATTTTCTTCATGGTTTCCTCCATTTTATAACATTCTGTTGATCAGAAATAAGATTCTCATTACGACTTCATCCAGTGCGCTCTGCCGGTACATGCTGCGGTTCCAGAGAATCTGCAGTCTGCCGGGAAATTTCTCCGCCGCCAGAATCTGCTGCACCAACCGGTCTTTTTGGCTGTTTCCCTGATACAGCCTGGCAAACTCGCTGAGCTGTCTCTTTAATTTGCCCCGGCTTTTCTTCAGATAAGCCGCCTTGGACTGCACCTGACCCCAGAATCCGCCTTTGGCGCCCACCACATTGCTCTCATGCTGCCGGTAGAGGATATAGGGATGGGGGTCAAAAATCACCGTCCCGGTATAAGAAGCCGCCAAATACGTCCACCAGTCATGCAGAATGGCATATTCCGGCAGCCTGGCTGTCAGAATATCCGCCAGTTCCCGATTCATCACCGCGGTGCACCCGGTACAGATGCATTCCACCGCTGCATTCCCGAATCCCGGCTTCAGCCTGCGTCTGCTCTGCTTTTTCATAGGAGTAAGGCTTCGGTCCACCAGAATCTTATTGCTGCAGTAAAGGGCAGGGCCCGTTTCTTGTGCAAGTTTACGAACCGCTGCTTCTACTTTATGCTCCAGCCATACGTCATCCTGATCACAAAATGCCACATATTCTGCATCCGATTGCCTTAAAAGTTCAAAAAAACTTTGGGTTACACCTATATTTTCCCCTGGAAAATATTTTATATGTTCATATCTGCCGCTGTAATCTTCCAATATTTTCCTGGTGCCGTCCTGTGATCCGTCGTCGCGGATCAGAATTTCCAGATTCTTCCAGCTCTGCTTTAACAGACTGTCCAGCTGCTCTTCCAAAAACGCTTCTCCCTGGTACGCGGACAGTAAAATCTGTACTTTTTCCTTCCCCGTCATATTCCTGTTATTCTCCCAAACCGCTTTCCACTGCTGTTACAACCGCATGGAGCGCTTCTTCTTCATCTTCGCCTTCACAGACAAACTCAATGGAATCTCCGGATTTGATACATGCGCCAAGTACGCTTAACACGCTTTTGGCATTGGCGGTTCCGCCTTTAAAATTAAACGTAATTAATGATTTGAATTTTACCGCTTCTTTACATAAAATTCCTGCAGGCCGCAGGTGCAGGCCCGTAGGGTTTTTTATTGTTACTTTCTGACTAACCATCCTCGTTCCTCCAATTACATTTCTCCAACACTTTTTAGCTTACTGTATTATGGATGTTCTTCTGACCATCAGGACTCCTCCCAGCTTTTTACCTTGTGGGGATACTCAATGATGAGTACTGGGTCCCTCCTCATGGTAAGCTAAAGCATATTCCTCATAATCAGGTTTGCAAGTTCTTTTGCGTCCTGGTTGATCTCATTCTGGTTCTTTCCTTCAATCATTACGCGGACCAAAGGCTCGGTTCCGGAAGGCCGGATCAGCACTCTGCCTTCTCCTGCAAATTTCTGTTCCAGTTTCTGAACTGCCTGGGCGATTTCCGGATAATCCATAAAGTGTTCTTTCTTGTGGTTGGGCACTTTAGCATTCACCAGTGCCTGGGGCAACACTTCCATAATCTTGGAAAGCTGTGACAGGGGCTCTTTCGTCTCCACCATGACTTCCAGCAAATGCAGTGCGCTGAGCAGACCGTCTCCTGTAGTATTTTCATCCAGGAAAATAATATGGCCTGACTGCTCTCCTCCGATATTATATCCATTTTCTCTCATATTTTCCAATACATAGCGGTCTCCTACCTTGGTCTGTTCAATATGGATGCCCCGCTCTTTTCCCATCAGGGTAAAGCCCAGATTGCTCATTACCGTCCCTACGATGGTGTCCTTTTTCAGTTTGCCGTGATCTTTCATGTAGTTTCCGATTATCGCCATAATCTGATCGCCGTCTACCACATCGCCGTTTTCATCCACAGCAAGCATACGGTCTGCATCTCCGTCAAAGGCAAGGCCCACATTGGCTTTCTCATAAACCACCCTTGCCCGCAGCTCATCCATATGGGTGGAGCCGCAGTTGGCATTGATATTGGTGCCGTCAGGATTGGTATGAATTGCCACCAGATTGGCGCCAAGCCCTTTCAGAGTCTCCACTGCAGTATAATGGGAAGCTCCTTCCGCACAGTCCACTACAACCTTCAGGCCGCTTAAATCCAGAGGCATGGTTTTCTTCATGAAAAATACATATTCTTCCCTGGCGTCAAAGCGGTAACTGATATTTCCAATTCCCGATCCAAGAGGCATAGCCACATCCCGCATACCGTTTTTAATCAGGGCTTCAATTTCGTCTTCCAGTTCATCAGATAATTTATACCCGTCTCCGTTAAAAAACTTGATTCCGTTAAATTCCATCGGGTTATGGGAGGCCGAAATTACAACTCCCGCTTCTACTTTATGCTTTCGTACCAGATATGCAATGGCCGGCGTGGGCATTACTCCCATGTACACTGCATTTGCTCCTACGGAACAGATTCCTGCCATCAGCGCATTTGCCAGCATTCCGCCGGAAATACGCGTATCACATCCTACGATTATCGTAGGCTGATAAGATCTCTCTTTCGTCAGCACATAAGCTCCTGCCTGCCCCAGCTTCATTGCCAGTTCGATGGTAAGCTCTGTGCCTGCCACTCCTCTCACTCCGTCTGTTCCAAACATTCTTGCCATAATTTCCTCCATTCTGCGTCTGCTTCCATTCTTCTGCAGACACACATCCTTTATCACCGTCCCCGGCGCTTTATGCCTGTTTCGGCGCATACTTTCTAATCGCTGTCTCTGACGCTTCTGTCTGCACTGTCTCTATTATTCCCATTTCCGGCATTTCCATTACCATTATCTTCCTCATCTTCAGAATCTCCGGCGCTCTCCTGGGTTTCATCCTGCTCCGGTTCCGGTTCTGCGTTCTTGTCTTCAATGGTAATCTGAACTCTCACCGTCTCCTGGGCTTCAAACTGCTCGCCCGGCAGCGTAATCATCGCCTCTACCGTGTGGCTGCCCGGCTCCAAATCTGTAACATCAATGGAAGCATTGATATTTCCGGCTTCCAGTGTATCCATATGTTCCTTCAATGCCCTGACGGAAACCGGTAAGGAATTGCCGCTGAAGGTCAGTTCATAATCCTGCTTCAGGCCGGTAATCTGAATCCGTTCCACCGGAATATTGAAAACCTTGCTTTCTTTCTGTTCAATCAAAATCCGTACTACAATCTGATTGGCCGTATCGTCCACCAGAGATACGCCTGCCTCTGTCAGATAAGGCATCAGATCAATGGAAACCTCGCTCTCTTCCTTGGCTCCGTCTATATTAATCACATCTCCCGGTATATTGATGGCGGTGATATGGTTCAAAATCTCCGCTTCTCCCTTAATCAGCACGGAGTCCGGCACATACTCCAGTCCACGGTATTCGAAACCTTCTGCCGGCGTTCCGCTGACCTGGCACCGGACAGGCACGCTCTTCGTGCCAAGTATTTTGGCCCGGATTGTCACTGCACTCTGGTTCATCTCCAGAAGGTCTGACGTTATGGGCTGATTGTCTTCATCATACAGCACCGGAATCACATTATCTGATACGTCGTTGGATACACCGTCCACATTAATGGCGGCAGATACCCGGCTGATTCTGGACACAATAGACTCAGGCCCCGAAATATTCAGCAGATTGGGCGTCACCTCCACTTCCCCGATGGCGCAGCCTTCTGCCGGCGTTCCCGATGTCTCCGGAGTAATTACAAACTTCTGCTCTGACAAATCTTCCAGAGTTATCTGCAGATTCACCGTTCTCTGATTGATGGTGATATATCTGTCATATTTCCGTGCGCTGATTTCTATGGGAACCAGTTTGGTATCCCCGTCCTGCCTTAAATCCAGCTGGCTTAAATCTGCAGTTACTATAAAATCATCCCCGCCCATTTTCTCCACATAGCTTCTGGGGCCGGTAATATAAAACACTGCAATGTCTGTCTCTCCCACCACGTCCGGTACCTTTCCCATCTCGGCCACCACGTCTTTGTTGAGAATCTCCACAGATACGGAAAAAGTCTTTGTCATATCCGGATCAGCCAGCTTCACCACAACCATCCACAGAACAACGGACAACAGAATGGACAGAACCTTCAGTCCGGCATTATTCACCAGATGTTTTATCATTTTTCTGAACATTCTTCATCCTCCTTTTCCACAGTTTGAATCTCGCCACATCCATTGCGCCTTTTCGGATGAAATTCAATTTTCCTTTCAGATACTCCGCATCCACATTCCGGTATAATTCTCCGCCGATGGCAATCGAAACATTTCCGGTTTCCTCCGACACTACAATCGTTAAGGCGTCGCAAACTTCACTGATTCCCACCGCCGCCCGGTGCCTGGTTCCCAGTTCCTTGCTCAGCCCCATATTATCAGAAAGGGGCAGATAGCAGGTGGCTGACACAATCCTGTCCCCCCGGACAATAATAGCTCCGTCATGCAGCGGCGTATTGTGTTCAAATATATTAATCAGAAGCTGACTGGAAACAAGGGAATCCAGGGCAATTCCGGTTCTCTCAAATTCCCCCAGAACCACATCCTGCTCCACCACAATCAAAGCTCCTGTCTTTACCTTCGCCATCTCGTAGGTTGCTTTCACAATCTCATTGGTCACACGCTCGCTGAACCGCTCCTGATTCTTCTGGGAATCAAAGGAAAACAACGAGGTAAGAAAATTCTTCTGTCCCAACTGCTCTAAAGCTCTGCGCAGCTCCGGCTGAAACACAATGATAATTGCAATCGCAATAACATTGATTGTTTTTCCTGCAATCCATAAAATATTGTTCATCTGGAAAATTGCGCAGATCAGCACAAAAACCAGGACCACAATAATTCCCTTCAGCAGGTTCCATGCTCTGGTCTGCTTAAACCACACCAAAATACTATAAATCAGGAATGAAATTATGATAATTTCCGCAATATCCGTCTTGGTAATATTATATCTGTCTACCCAAAACAGATATTTTGATGCAAAAGAACTTAACGCTCCCAACAAATCCTGTACCATACTTTCATCCCCTTCCTGCTTTCAAATATTCCGTCATATTATTTTCATCTACTTTTTATTTATTTTCTTCATCTTTCCTGATTTCTCAGGTTCTTAATCCAGTAAATCCTGGTCTATATCCAGTTCCTCCGCCAGTTCCCTGCGTCCTACTGTGGTCCGTTTTCTGGCTGTAATCCTCTTCACCCGCTTTTCCTTCTTGGCCACAAAAACTTTGGGAACCGCTTTCACAAAATAGTAATACTCATCATCCTCAAATTGTACCCGTTCCACTCTGGAATAATCCAGATTATAGAGAAAGAACTCTAAAACCAGGCATACAGCCATGGAAATCAGAATACCCGCAAATACCCACAGAATCCTGTCTGTCAAATCCAACAGGATATAGCCCAGCAAAAAGATAATCAGCTGCAGTACGTTTCCCACAACCATGGCAGCTCTCCAGGCATGGCTGATGGCCTGACGGCGAATCAGATATACCGTCAGAGACGTCACCAGAAACGCGGCCAATACCAGGTACATTTCTTTATTTCCAGTAAATATCTTAAGCGCCGCCGTAAATTTGGCCAGCCCTTCTGTCTCTTCTGTGGAAGTGAAATTCACCAGGTTATCCTGCACCCCCCTGAGATAATAATAGGTAACTGTTCCGCACAATACTGAAAAATATGCAGAAGGCCCCTTCAACATTCCTACTGCTGCCGGCATTACCTGGGGCACCCGGAAAAAACAGAGCACTGTGGTCAAAATTGCGCTGTATCCATTTCTGGGCGCAAACTTTCCATACAGAAACAGCAGCAGTAAAAACAGGCACAGCCCAATGGCGCAGGCCTCCATGGAAACTGCAAACAAATGCAGCAATATCAGGCCGCAGGCCAGTACCACCATAGCATTGATTGGAAAAAATGCGCACAGTAAAGACAGAAGCAATACTGCCGCCGGCTGATTTAACCGCTCCATATAACCAATATTACCATTAATAACGGAAAAAACCACCAATCCCAAAACAAATTTAAGTCCTGCCGTCACATACAGCTCATATTTCCCATAAAAAGTCCGCAGCTTCTCCCTCATTTCCAACAAACCTGTCATTTCCACTCCTCCAAAGGCTGTAATCTCTCTTCTTTCTCCTGAAGCTTCTCTACTTTCTTCAGGGTGGCATAATATCTCCTCATACTGGCAGTGGCTTTTTTATAACGCCTGGTATACACAGCATAGGCGATCACCTGATAGACACAGACAAATACCGCATATTTAATCAGAATGGAAACACCCAGTTCCGGCAGATCCCTGCCTTTTAAAAATTCTGTTATTTCATCCATTTTGTATACAATCCAGCACAAAAACAAAATGCCAAAAGATATTGTGGAAGTAATAAATGTTTTCATCATTTCATAGCTTACATAATCCTTCCGGTAAAACTGCCTGATGGGCATATACTCTTTGCCCTCGCCCGCCTCATAAGAGGCCATCTTTGTCATAAGGCGAATTCTTTCTTCGTTCAACATATGTGCACCGTCCATTTTCCGAAATTAATCAGCCTTATTATAGCACACATTTACCGTCAAGGAAAGTCTTTCCCACCATTAATAACAAGGCAGAATACCTGCCCGGAACAAAGATACTTTTTGATACTTCCTGTCCACAAACAGCATATTCTGCCCACTGTTTTAATTATCCAAAAACCTCATTTTGTCCTTTGTGCTCGTATTTTTCTTGGGAGCCACACTGCCAGTCGGACGCTTAATGGCGCCGGCAAACTCATTCTGAAGGTTTGATCTGCACTTATCACAGAATCTTCCAGTCAGCACCTTTCCCCCACAGGCTTCGCATTCCAGGGTAATCTGAGATTCCTCTGTAAACGTGAGACGTTCCTCCCTCACCCACTGCTTAATCTGCTTGACAGAAACGTCATTCGTCTCAGCAATTACATTCAGCGGCGCCTTGGGATTCTCTCTCAGAAATTCTTTTACCTGCTGAAACTTATCCTCCAGGTCTGTTACGCATCCCGGACACAGCTGCGGTCCCTGCAGATAGTTAAAAAGTCTTCCACAACCTTTGCAATTCTTTACTTCCATATCCTTTTCCTCCTAATATCCTCTGCCGATGCTGATACTCAGGCAGTATATCCTGTCTGCCCCGGCCTGCTTTAATTCCTTTGCCGCCTCGTTCATCGTACTTCCGGTCGTATAAATATCATCTATTAGTAAGATATGGTCTAATTGTACCTTATTTGCTCTGGTTTTAAAAGCCCTTTTCAGATTATTTTTCCGTTCTTCGTCATTTAATTCTTTCTGAGCTCTGGTGTCTCTGATACGAAACAGCAAATGACTGTAAACAGGAATCCCCATTTCTTTTCCTACCTGTTCCGCAATCAGCTCTGCCTGGTTAAATCCCCGCTGTCTCAGCCGTTTTCGGGAAAGGGGAATGGGAACGATTGCCTGAATCCCGCAGCGCCTGATCCAACCGCCATACACACGCGCCAGTTCTCTGCCGTAATACCCGGCATATTCCCGGCGGCCGCAATACTTAAACCGATACAGGGAATTTCTCACTGCGCCCTTATAAACCCAAAGCGCCTTTCCCTGAACATACTCGCAGTCTTTCCGGCTGCAGTCGTAACAGTATTCTTCCCGTTCATCCTCTAAGGGCTTGCCGCACTTCTGGCACACCGGCTCTCTGGCATACTCCTGCCTGCCCAGACACCTGCTGCATACCGGTTCTGCCGGAAGAAATATGGAATAAAACAAGATTCCGTCGCAAAAAGGGCATCTTGGTGGAAATAACAGATGTAGCAAACTTTCTTTTTCTATTTTCAATTTTGTATGCGCGAAAAAATTCTCTCAGCAGGTCTTATACTATCACACTTCCTGACTGGTTTCCATAAATTTTTTCTTAAGAATTCCTAAAATGTATTATTTTTCCGGAAAACGGCGACTGCTTCTGAACTGAGAAAAGAGGTGTTTTGATATCTCTGAAAACGGCAGGCATTGTCCTTTCATGCCGCACCCCCTGCTATAGCAAAGCATTTATCAGCAGATACACAGGAACTGCCGGAACGCTGCCCGGTTTGTATGTCAAAGGGCAACCCGGCAGTTCCATCCGTATCCAAATATTACTCCTGCCGCAAATACGGTGCAGGGAAAACTATAAATTTAAGAAAGCATCATACGGTCATTGGAGAACTCTCCGCCGCTGGCTTCTTCAAACTTCGCCAACAGGTCTGATACCTTAAGGCCTTTCTTTTCCTCCCCTGACACATCATAGATGATCCGGCCCTCATGCATCATAATCAGCCGGTTGCCCAGACGGATGGCGTCTTTCATGTTATGGGTAATCATCAATGTGGTCAGACGATCTTTATTTACAATTTCTTCCGTCAAATCCAGGACTTTTTTCGCTGTTTTCGGGTCCAGGGCCGCTGTATGCTCGTCCAGCAAAAGAAGTTTCGGCTTCTCCAGAGACGCCATCAGCAAGGTTAACGCCTGTCTCTGTCCGCCGGACAAAAGCCCCACCTTGGAGGTCATTCTGGTTTCCAGGCCAAGTTCCAGCGCTTTTAATTTCTCCTGGTAAACTTCTCTTTCTTTTCCGGTAATCCCCCACCCCAGAAAACGTTTCCTGCCCCGGCGGGCTGCAATGGCCAGATTTTCCTCAATATTCATATCGGCCGCTGTGCCTGTCATTGGGTCCTGGAATACCCTGCCCAGATATTTCGCCCGCTTGTGCTCCGGAAGTTTTGTCACGTCAATATCGTCAATGAGAATTTTCCCCTGATCCACCGGATATACGCCGGCAATCATATTCAGAATGGTGGATTTTCCGGCGCCGTTTCCGCCGATGACTGTAACAAAATCTCCTTCATTCAGGATCAGGTCTATACCGTTTAAGGCTCTTTTTTCATTGATGGTTCCCGGATTGAATGTTTTATATACTTTTTCAACTTTAAGCATCTGCCTTTCCTCCCTTTCTGCCTGCCTGAGCAAAATACCTGCTCTTCAAATGAGGAATTGCAAGGAACAGCGCCACAATCAAAGCGGAAAACAGTTTCAGGTCATTGGTGGAAAGGCCAAGCTGCAGCACAATAGCAATCACAATGTAATAAGCGATTGCGCCTAAAACTGCCGCAAGCATCCTCAGGGCAAAATTATGGAAAATTTTACCGAATACCACTTCACCGATGATCACCGCCGCCAGGCCGATTACAATGGCTCCGCGGCCCATATTTACGTCTGCGCTTCCCTGATACTGGGCATACAGCGCGCCGGAAATGCCCGCCAGGCCGTTGGAAATTACCAGTCCCAGCACTTTCTGGGTACTGGTATTGATGCCCTGGGCCCTTGCCATATTCTGATTGCAGCCCGTGGCCCGGACTGCCGCGCCAAGCTCTGTTCCGAAAAACCAGTACAGAATCAATGTCAATACCAGACAGCAGATTCCTGCGGTAATGCATGCTTCCTGAATATAACGGAGGCTTACCAAAAGTTCAAACTGATCCACACTGACCGCCTGGTTGGATTTTCCAAGAATCCGCATGTTAATCGAATACAGCCCTAACTGTGTCAGAATACCGGACAGAATGGGAGGAATACCGAATACCGTATGGAACAGGCCGGTGGCAAGACCCGCAAGCATTCCGGCGCCGAAGGCCATTACCATTGCCAGATAAGGATTCATACCTCCCACAATACACATAACCGCCACCGCCCCGCCGGTGGCAAGGCTGCCGTCCACCGTCAGGTCAGCATAATCCAATACTTTATAGGTGATATATACGCCAATTGCCAGTATTCCCCATATCAATCCCTGAGCTACAGAGCCGGGGAGTGCATTTAACAGTGCTTCCATTTTATTCCTCTCCGATTACTTTCATGTCGGACGGCATTTCCATCTTAAGGGCTTCTGCCACTTCCGCATTGTATTTTTCCACCACTTCATCTGCATACTGAATGGGCATTTCTGCAGGTTTCTTACCCTCTGTGAGAATTTCATATGCCATGATTCCTGCATTGTAGCCAATGTTGTAGTAAGAGATGCTCAAAGTTGCCAGTCCGCCTCCCGCGCACATATTTTCTTCCCCGCAGATAACAGGAATGCCTGCGGGAAGGGCAACGTTTTTCACGCCTTCAATATTATTTGCAATGGTATTGTCTGTCGGAATATAAATTACATCGCATTCTCCCACGGCTTTGGTAATGACCTGCTGAATATCATTGGAATCAGCCACCGTATATCTGTCATGGGAAATTCCTTTGGTGTCCAAAGCCTCTTCTGCTTTCTCTGCCTGGAATACAGAATTAGCTTCTGCAGAACAATACATAATTCCAACTTTATCTGCCTCCGGAACAAGCTTTGTCAGAAGTTCAATCTGCTGATCGATGGGAGCTAAATCAGATGTTCCCGTTACATTTCTTCCCGGAGCTTCATTGCTGTCCACCACGCCTGCTTCCACAAAATCTGTCACGGATGTTCCAACTACGGGAATGTCGGCAGTAGCCGCCGCGCATGCCTGAAGGGCTGTGGTAGCGTTTGCCATAATCAAATCCACATTGTCATTGACGAATTTTGTTGCAATGGTTGCACAGTTGGGCTGTTCTCCCTGGGCGTTCTGGTAATCAAATTCCACATTTCCTTCCCCCAGTTTTTCTGTCAATGCTGCCTGAAATCCTTCTGTTGCAGCGTCTAATGCCTGATGCTCCAACTGCTGGCAGATACCGATTTTGTAGACTTTGCCGTCTGTGTTTTCAGCTTCCTGGGCATTCTCTTCTTTGTCAGCTGAATCAGTCTCTTCCTTGTCCTCTGAATTAGTCTCTTCCTTGCTTTCGCCGGCCTCCTGGCTTTCCGACTTTTTAGAGGCATCGCCTCCTACGGTACCGCAGCCTGCCAGAACGGAAGCTGCCATTGCCATGGATAATACAAGCGCCATTATTTTTCTTTTCATGAATCTTTCCTCCCTGTACTTTAGTGCATAAACGCGTTGATACCCTACAGTATAGCATTGAATATCAAAAAAGGCAAGAGCTGATTTTTACTCCTGCCTGTTTCATCTGAATCAATCTGTTTTTCACTCCAGTCTGGCTTTCAAACCGGTATACCGTTTCTGTTCACTGACATTTGCAATCATTTCCTGAAAGGTCAAATCATTTCCCACGATTGTAACGCATTTCTTTGCCCTGGTCACTGCCGTGTACAAAAGATTGCGGTTCATCAGCATTCTGGGGCCTGTCAGCAGCGGAATCACCACAGCCGGATATTCACTTCCCTGGGATTTATGTATGGTAATGGCATAGGCAAGCTCCAGTTCATCCAGCTGTTTAAAGGAATATTCCACCATTCTCCCTTCATCAAATTCCACGGTAACCGTTTCCTGATAAAGGCTGATGCTTCGAATGATGCCTGTATCGCCATTAAAAATGCCTGTCCCCTTGTCAATGGCCAATCCGTACTTGCTGCGTATCTCCCATTCTAGCTGGTAATTATTCTTAATCTGCATTACTTTATCGCCTTCACGAAAGGTAATGCCTCCGTGTTCCCTCTCTGCTTTGCCGTGTTCCGGCGGGTTCAGATATTGCTGCAGAATTCCGTTCAGCCGTTCCACTCCCAGAAGCCCCTTGCGCATAGGCGTCAGCACCTGAATGTCAAACGGCTCCGCATCTACAAATTTAGGCAGCTTCTGCTGAATCAGCTGAATCACAACGCTGATAATCACATTGGCGTCAAACCGTTTCAGAAAAAAGAAATCCATGCTCTTATTGTCCAGGAGCACCTCTTCCCCACGGTTAATTTTATGGGCATTTACAATAATATCGCTCTGGGCAGCCTGACGGAAAATCTTATTCAGCCGCACCACATGAAACTGGCCGGATTCAATCATATCCTTCAGAACGCTTCCGGGCCCCACGCTTGGAAGCTGGTTCACGTCTCCCACCAGAATCAGCCTTGTGCCTGCCGCCACTGCCTTCAGCAGCGCATACATTAAAGAAATGTCCACCATGGACATCTCATCAATAATAATCACATCTGTCTCTAAGGGATTCTGTTCATTCCGCTCAAATCCTGCATTTCCTTCCATTCCGCCGTTTAGCTCCAGCATCCGGTGAATGGTGCGGGCTTCAAATCCGGTGGTTTCACTCATCCGCTTGGCCGCCCGTCCTGTGGGAGCCGCCAGAAAAATATCCATGCCTTCCAGTTCAAAATACCGGATAATGGTATTGATGGTGGTGGTTTTTCCGGTTCCCGGGCCTCCGGTAATCACCATAAGCCCGTTGGTTACCGCTTCCTTCACCGCCTCCGCCTGAAGCTCATCCAGTTCCATGCCGGTATCCTGCTCAATTCTCCGGATACGCTCCCGTATTTCCAGTTCCGGCACATCATAGGACAAATCAAGCTGTTTCAGCATGGCCGCCGTATTTGCCTCCATATAATAGTAAGAAGATGCATAGATATACTGACCTTCCTCTGTGGTTTCATCCTCCGGATTACACGGATGCTCCGTTTCTCCTGAAAAAGCGGCCGTCTGCCTGCAGGCCATCTGGCTTGCAGACTTAATCACCAGTTTTTTATCAATAGCCAGGTTCATATAATGCTTTTCAATATGTTCTGCATCCACCCCCAGCAATTCGCCGGCTCTCTGCGTCAGCAGTTCTGCCGGCAGGCAGGTATGCCCTTCCTGGGCAGACTGCATTAAGGTATACAAAATTCCGCTTCGAATGCGGAAATCAGAATCGGTGTGGATTCCAATTCTGGATGCAATCTCATCCGCAATCCGAAAACCCACACCTCGAATATCATCTGCCAGCCGGTAGGGATTTTCCCTTAAAATCCCGTACAGCTCCTGGCCGTATGTTTTATGAATTTTAGCTGCAAGTGTCTGTGAAATGCCGTACTGCTGCAAAAAAATCATTGCCTGGCGCAGTTCCCGCTTTCCTTCCACCTGCTCTGCAATCTCCATTGCTTTCCGTTGACTGATTCCCTTCACCTCTGCCAGACGCTCCGGTTCCTCCTCAATAATCCGAAAGGTATCTTCTTTAAATTTCCTGACAATCCGGGCCGCTAACGCGGCGCCGATTCCCTTCACAGCCCCGGAGCCTAAATACCGTTCCATAGCGTCCACATCTTCCGGCGGCTTGATCTGGAAAGAACTCATCTTAAGCTGCTGTCCGTAAGAAGGATGTGTGGTGTATTCTCCGGTCACCTCCAGAAATTCTCCTTCGCTGACTCCATGAAACATTCCCACACAGGTAATCTCTTCTCCTTCACAGGACAAATTCAGCACAGTATATCCATTCTCTGTATTCTGAAAAACGATATGTTCCACATATCCTGTCAATGTTTCCACTGCATTACTCCATACCGTAATTGCGTTTCATCTGCTCATAGAGAACCTGGGCTATCCCAAGTCCGCCATTCTCTGAAGCCTGCTCCGCAAAGGACTGGTTCATCTGTTCTTTGTAGTAATCCCTGAGCTGTTTCGTAGAAGCGGAAGTATTATCCTCTGATTCCGGAACCATTCTCTGCATTGCCTTAAACATCTGTTCAATAAAGTATGCTTCAAAATCCTTACAGACTCCCATCAGTTCCTCTTCTGTAGCCTCAGATAAATCAGATTTCAATGTTTCTTCCAATTTACCGGTAGAAGTGGAGGCAGTATCCGTATTATAATTACTGTAATTCGAATTAATTGCATTTAAATCAAGGCTCATATTCATCCCTCTTTCCCATTGCTTCCGCTGATTTACTGTGTTATGTCAACTACCGTTTCAATTGGTTTGCCTGACCCAGCATATCGTCGGCCGCCTGAATTGCCTTGGAGTTCATCTCATAAGCCCGCTGTGCCACAATCAGGTTTACCATTTCGTCTGCAACCTGCACATTGGAGCCTTCCACATATTTCTGACGCACTTCGCTTCGAATCAGATTAGCAGTGTTGGCTTCATTCAACGCCGCTCCGGAAGCGTCTGTCACCGCCAGAAGGCTGTTTGACAGTTTCTCAAGCCCCGCCGGGTTGCTGAACTGATACAGTCCGATATTGGCCACATTTACAAAATTCCCGTTGCCGTCCAGATATCCGAATGCGCCTTCGGTAGACACCTGTATCTTGCTGCTGCTTACATCTCCCGGCATGGTAATGGGATTCCCCTCTGCATCCAGCACCGGATAACCGTCCGCTGTCACCAGAGTCAAATCGCCGTTGTCTCCTACGCTCAGTTTAAAATCACCGTTTCTGGTATAGTATGTATTTCCGTCGGCTCCTCTTACGGAAAAGAATCCGTCTCCCGCAATTGCCATGGAGGTAAAGCTTTCACTGGAAAGCATAGAACCCTGGGTAAAGTTAGAGGTAATGGACGCTACCCGGGTACCCAGTCCCACCTGCGCCGAAATCGGCTTGTTCTCTCCGTTTGCGGTGGTGGTTCTGGTCTGTAATGTTTGATATAACAGAGATTTGAACTCTGTTTTTTCTGTTTTATATCCCGTTGTATTTACATTGGACAGGTTATGGGCAATGGTGTCCACGGCTGTCTGTTGGGAAATCATGCCGGACGCTGCCGACCACAATGATCGCATCATAACTTATTCCGCTCCTTCCTATGCTTTGCCGATGTTATTCACGGCCTTTTCAAGTGTTTCATCTATAGACTGAATGATCTTCTGATTTGTCTCATACGCTCTGGAAATTGTGATCATTTCCACCATTTCCGAAACCACATTTACATTGGACATTTCAAGCGTTCCCTGGATCACCTGTGCGTCAGAGGCCTGTACCTGGCCGCCTTCCACCAAATCATACATATTCTCGCCGTATTTTGCCAGATAATTGTAATCTGCAAAATCCACAACTCCAACCTGGCCTACCAGCGCATTATTCTGATAGAGGTTTCCGTTTTCATCTACCTTCAGCTCCACATTGGGATCAATCCGTATGTATCCGGCCTGCCCCGGATTGCCCGCCTGGGCCGCCGCCTGATTCAGTACAAAATCTCCGTCCTTGGTCATCAGGTATCCTTCTCTGTTAACCGTAAACGCGCCGTCCCTGGTATATTTCACGGAAGTTTCCCCCGCCTTGTTTGTAAAAGAAATTGCGAAAAATCCATCTCCATCCAGCGCAAAATCATAGGTATTATCTGTTACGCGGAAAGAACCCTGGCCGTAATCCGTATAACATTCCCCAATCTTAACTCCCAGGCTTACATCTCCCAATCCTTTGGGGAGACTCATCGCTGAGGTATCCTTAATCTTAATTGCCAAAGTCTCGTCGAAGGACTGCGAAGTTGACCCTTCTTTTTTGAATCCGTTCGTTGCAGAGTTCGCCAGATTGTTTGTCAGCACATCCAATCTGTTCTGCTGGTTCAACATCCCTGTATACGCAGTATATAATCCCTTTACCATAAATCCTGCTCCTTTACTGCTGCATCCTCTTATGCTTCCCCTGTTATTATATTCTCCCGTCTGAAACGCTGTTCCGAAATATCTCTGAATAAAACTTAATCTTCCATCGGTTTACCGGATAAAAATTCCACATATTTGCCTGTGCCTATGGCAACACAGGTCATCGGCTCCTCGGCTGTCATGGTATTGATTCCAGTCCTGTCCTCAATCAGCTCCTCCAGTCCCCGAAGCAGCGCCCCGCCTCCGGTGAGGATAATTCCCCGGTCCGCCACGTCTGCCGCTAGCTCCGGCGGAGTCTTCTCCAGTACGCTGTGCACAGCCTCTACAATCTGAAGGGTTGCTTCTCTCAGCGCTTCTTCTGTTTCCTCTGAAGAAACGGAAACTGTCTTGGGAAGTCCTGTGACAAGATTACGCCCCCGCACGTCCATGGTATCATTCTGGGCCAGGGGGAAACAGGTTCCTATCTTAATCTTAATATCTTCAGCCGTTCTCTCACCAATCAGAAGATTATGCTTCTTTCTCATATATCGGACAATTGCCTCGTCAAAATCATCCCCGGCAATCTTAATGGAAGTACTTACCACAGTTCCGCCCAGAGAAATCACTGCAATATCAGCAGTTCCGCCTCCGATATCCACGATCATGTTGCCGCATGGCTTGGAAATATCCACGCCGGCGCCGATGGCCGCTGCAATGGGTTCTTCAATAATGGAAACCTCCCTTGCGCCCGCCTGATAGGTAGCGTCCTCCACTGCCTTCTTCTCAACCTCTGTTACGCCGCTGGGCACACATACGCTGATTCTGGGTTTGCGGAAGCTTTTCTTTCCAAGGGCTTTCTGAATAAAGTACTTTAACATTTTTTCGGTCACTGTGTAGTCAGAAATAACCCCTTGACGCAAAGGTCTTACTGCAACTATGTTTCCAGGTGTCCTGCCAAGCATCAAACGGGCCTCTTCGCCAATTGCTTTTATTTTGTTGGTATCCCGGTCAAATGCTACCACAGAGGGCTCTTTCAGCACTACGCCCTTTCCTTTTATATATACAAGGATACTTGCGGTTCCAAGATCAATTCCAATATCTGTCGCCATCGTTTGGTTCCCCTTTCATTTCTCTATCTGAATATTATAAAACATAATAACTCTATTTTTCCATATACATTTACATTATATACAATCGCGGGGAATTTTCAAAGCATTTTTTTGTAAAAACTAAAAAAACGTCTATTATTAACCTTTTCCATGTTTTTTCTTATCAAAGTTTATGAAATTTTTATAATTTTTTTAAAGTTTTCCCGGTTTTTTCACATATCCGTCACATTCTGCGGATATACTAATACCTGTACTAGCTAATAAGCTAATATAATTTTTCATAACTCATGCTTCCTGAATTCTTAGAATTCAGGAAGTACTCCCCGAAATTTAAGGCTGTCCAACGGACAGCCTCTTTTTTATTCTTTACTGCATGTCAGGTTTATTTCTCCAAATACTTCTTAATATACTGTCCGGTATAGGAGGCTTCCACCAGAGCCACTTCCTCCGGCGTTCCCTGGGCAACTACCATTCCGCCTCCGTCACCGCCTTCCGGCCCCATATCAATAATATAATCGGCGGTCTTAATCACATCCAGATTATGTTCAATGACCACAACTGTGTTGCCGCCTTCTGCCAGACGCTGCAGAATCTCCGTCAGTTTATGCACATCGGCAAAATGCAGGCCGGTGGTGGGCTCGTCCAGAATGTAAATGGTTTTCCCGGTGCTGCGTTTGCTCAGCTCCGTGGCCAGTTTAATTCTCTGGGCCTCTCCGCCGGATAAAGTGGTAGACGGCTGCCCCAGTTTAATATAGGAAAGTCCCACATCGTATAGTGTTTCAATTTTGCGGCGGATGGTAGGAACATTTTCAAAAAATGTCAGCGCTTCTTCCACTGTCATATCAAGCACATCATAGATGTTTTTTCCTTTGTATTTCACCTCCAGAGTTTCCCGGTTGTACCGTTTGCCTCCGCAGACTTCGCAGGGCACATACACATCCGGCAGAAAATGCATCTCAATTTTCAGGATACCGTCGCCAGAGCATGCCTCACAGCGGCCTCCCTTTACATTGAAGCTGAACCTTCCCTTGGCATAGCCCTTTGCCTTAGCGTCCGGCGTCGCCGCAAATAAATCACGAATCTGGTCAAATACTCCTGTATAAGTGGCCGGATTGGATCTGGGCGTCCGCCCAATGGGCGACTGATCAATATCAATCACTTTATCCAGCTGTTCAAGGCCCTGGATGGATTTGTGCTTTCCCGGAATGGTTCTGGCCCGGTTCAAATCTCTGGCCAGACGCTTATATAAAATCTCATTGGTCAGGGAAGACTTGCCGGAGCCTGAAACGCCGGTGACACAGGTCATAACTCCCAGAGGAATCTCCACATTGATATTCTGCAGATTATTCTCCCGGGCTCCCTTGATTTTCAGAAAACCTGTGGGTTTCCTTCTGGTTTCCGGAACCGGAATCTTAATCCTGCCGCTTAAATACGCTCCGGTAATGGACTTCTTATTTTTCATAATCTCTTTGGCTGTTCCCTGAGCCACCAGGCAGCCTCCGTGCTCCCCGGCCCCCGGCCCGATATCCACAATGTGATCTGCCGCAATCATGGTATCCTCGTCATGCTCCACCACAATCAGCGTGTTGCCCAGATTCTTCAGATTCCTCAATGTGTTCAGAAGCTTGTCATTGTCCCTTTGGTGCAGGCCGATGCTTGGCTCATCCAGAATGTAGGCCACACCCACCAGTCCGGAACCAATCTGGGTGGCCAGCCGGATTCTCTGGGCCTCTCCGCCGGAAAGCGTTCCGGTGGCCCGGGACAGGGTCAGATATTCCAGTCCCACATCCACCAGAAATCCCACCCTTGCGCGGATTTCCTTCAATATCTGAGCGCCGATCATCTCCTGCTGACTGGTCAGCTTCAGTTCTGAAAGAAACTGCTGCAGATTCCGAATGGACATGGAGGTAACTTCAAAAATATTTTTTCCGGAAACGGTAACTGCCAGTGCTTCTTTTTTCAAACGCTGACCGCCGCAGGTCTTGCAGGGCGTCACCCGCATAAAGGATTCATATTCCTGTTTCATGGTATCTGATCCGGTTTCCCGGTAGCGGCGTTCCACATTCCGTACCAGGCCCTCAAAGGCCACATCATACGTTCCCTCTCCCCGCTGTCCCTTATAATGTACCTTTACCTCTTTTCCCCCGGTGCCGTTAATCAGAATATTCTGCACTTTTTTCGGCAATTCCTCATAGGGCGTATCCAAATCAAACTGATACTCCTTTGCCAGAGCATTTAAAATGGCATTGGTAAAACTGCCCTTATCGGTACTGGACTGCCATCCCGTGACCTGTATAGCGCCTTTGGCAATACTCAAAGATTTGTCCGGTATCATCAAATCCACATCAAATTCCATCTTATAACCCAGTCCGAAACAATCGGGACAGGCGCCGAAAGGATTATTAAAGGAAAAACTTCTGGGTTCAATCTCATCAATGCTGACGCCGCAGTCGGGACAGGAAAAGCTCTGGGAAAAATTCACCGGTTCTTTGCCGATCACATCCACCGTCATCAGCCCCTCCGCCAGTTCCAGTACATTTTCTACTGAATCTGTCAGACGCTTCTCAATTCCCGGCTTCACCACCAGACGGTCTACTACAATTTCTATATTGTGCTTGATATTTTTATCCATGGGAATCTCTTCTGTGAGATCATAAATATTTCCGTCCACCTGCACCCTGACATAACCGCTGCGCTTGGCCTGCTCAAATAATTTCTGATGGGTTCCCTTCCGTCCCCGGACTACCGGCGCCAACAGCTGGATCTTCGTCCCCTCTTCCATGGACAAAATCTGATCCACCATCTGATCTACTGACTGCTTTTTGATCTCTTTTCCGCAGACAGGACAGTGGGGAATTCCAATTCTGGCATACAGCAGACGGAAGTAATCATATATTTCCGTTACAGTCCCCACGGTAGACCTTGGATTGCGGTTGGTAGATTTCTGATCAATGGATATGGCGGGAGACAGTCCTTCAATCTTCTCCACATCCGGTTTTTCCATCTGTCCCAAAAACTGTCTCGCATAAGAGGACAAAGACTCCATATACCTGCGCTGCCCCTCTGCATAAATGGTGTCAAAGGCCAGGGAAGATTTCCCGGAACCGCTTAATCCGGTCAAAACAACAAATTCATTTCTGGGAATGTCCACATCCAGATTCTTCAGATTATGTTCATTGGCCCCTCTGATTTTAATATATTGCTTTTCTGCTTTTGCCATTTTGCGTAAACTCCTTTATCTTCTTAATCAATTCTTCTGTGCAGGCTGCGGGGCTGATTTTCATCACGCTCCTTCAGGCTGCCTGTTACATATCGCGCAGGTTCTTTTTCAGTTCTATCATCTTGTCACGCAGCTCTGCCGCTGCCTCGAAGTTCAGTTCTGCCGCCGCTGACTGCATCTTCTTTTGAATTTCCCCAATCAGTTTCTCCAGTTCTTTCTTACTCATAGATTCCGGATCTTTCTGGAATTTATACTCTTCCTTGGCAACTTTCTTAGAGATGCTGATCAAGTCGCGCACTGATTTGCGGATGGTTGCCGGCGTAATTCCATGCTCCTGGTTGTATGCCTGCTGAATAGTTCTCCTTCGGTTGGTTTCATCAATGGCCACCCGCATGGAATCGGTAATGCTGTCCGCGTACATAATTACATGGCCCTCGGAATTCCTTGCGGCGCGGCCGATGGTCTGAATCAGGGACGTCTCCGACCTTAAAAATCCTTCCTTATCCGCGTCCAGAATCGCCACCAGAGTAATCTCAGGAATATCCAGTCCTTCCCGCAGCAGGTTAATGCCCACCAGTACGTCAAACACATCCAGGCGCAAATCCCTTATAATTTCCGCCCGTTCCAGAGTGTCAATATCCGAATGAAGGTACTTCACACGAATTCCCACTTCGCGCATATAATCTGTCAAATCCTCTGCCATCCGTTTGGTCAGGGTGGTAATCAATACCTTATTTTTCCTGGAAATTTCTTTATTTACTTCTCCAATTAAATCGTCAATCTGGCCTTCCACCGGACGAACATCAATCTCTGGGTCTAAAAGCCCTGTGGGGCGGATAATCTGCTCTGTCCGAAGCAGTTCATGCTCTTTCTCATACACATTAGGCGTGGCTGACACAAACAGCATCTGGTCTATCTTGCCCTCAAACTCTCCAAAATTCAAAGGCCGGTTATCCTTAGCAGAGGGCAGGCGGAACCCATAATCCACCAGAGTGGATTTCCTGGACTGATCCCCGGCATACATGCCCCGCACCTGGGGGATGGTAATATGGGATTCATCCACAATAATCAGAAATTCTTCCGGAAAATAGTCGATCAGCGTATGCGGCGGCGCTCCCGGCTCCAATCCGGACAGAAAACGGGAATAATTCTCAATGCCGCTGCAGAACCCTGTTTCTTTCAGCATCTCAATATCGAAATTGGTACGCTCTGCAATCCGCTGGGCTTCCAGCAGCTTGTCCTCTCCCTTAAAATATTTCACCCGTTCTTCCATTTCCTTCTCAATCTCTGCTGCTGCATGCAGAATCTTCTCTGGTGCAACCACATAATGAGAAGCGGGAAAAACTGCCATATGCTCTAACTGCGTCTTGATTTCTCCAGTTAAAATATCAATCTCTGTAATGCGGTCTACTTCATCTCCGAAAAATTCCACCCGGATTGCGGTTTCGCCATAATTGGCAGGAAAGATTTCCACCACATCTCCCCGCACCCGGAACGTTCCCCTGTGGAAATCCATATCGTTTCTTGTATATTGTATGTCGATTAATTTCCGGATAACCTCGTCTCTGTCCTTCACCATGCCGGGCCGCAGAGAAAGCATCATGTTTTTGTAGTCCACCGGGCTGCCCAGTCCGTAAATACAGGATACACTGGAAATGATAATCACATCCTCCCGTTCCGCCAGGGCTGCGGTGGCTGAAAGACGGAGTTTGTCAATTTCTTCGTTGATGGCGGAATCTTTGGCAATGTAGGTGTCGGTGGATGGGACGTAGGCTTCGGGCTGGTAGTAGTCGTAGTAGGAGACAAAATACTCCACTGCATTCTCAGGGAACATCTCCTTGAATTCTCCATAAAGCTGCGCCGCAAGCGTTTTGTTATGGGCGATGACCAGCGTCGGCTTCTGCAATTCCTGAATGACATTCGCCATCGTAAATGTCTTGCCGGAACCCGTAACCCCTAGTAAAGTCTGGAATTGATTGCCCTCCTTGAAGCCTTTGACCAACTCGGCGATGGCCTGCGGCTGGTCGCCTGTAGGCTTGTAGGGGGCTTGTAATTTGAACTCTGGCATATGAAAATCCTTTCTTTCATGATATTGTTATGACTACTATAAGCCACATAATTTGTGTGATTCCTTGTTTTTCAGTTGGTTAATAGGAGAACTTTTCGGATTACACGAATGAAAGTCACAAATTCATTTTTTGCAACACCGTAGCACCAAATAGCACAAGGTATCACGGTATATAATAAAGGTCACAAATTTCTTATAAATTTTGCTTTTATAGTATATCACTATATATAAAAAAAGTATACACAGAATTGAACATTTGTTCGCGCTTTTTCTCTCTTGTCATCTGCAAACTCAGATTATTACATTTTGGGGCCTATTTCTCAATCATAAATTGACGTTTACAATTTACAAAAACATTTTCAAGTTAGGATGTATTCTAAAAAACCCAGAACTCACATATCCTAGCTTTTGGTGATATATTTATTTTTCACATAACAAATTAAGTAACTCCTCATTTTCCAAAACACCTCTATATAAACAAACCTCCCAAAAATTATTTCCATATATCTTCTCTACTATTTGAATTCGCAATTCTATTACTTCTTTTAAATTCTTTGTGATTTCACTGTTTTTATCATAATCATAGCTACATTGCTCAAATATATCCGTGATTTTTTGATAGGCTCTACGCTCACTTGCCCTGATCTCCCGGATACGTTCCAATAGTTCATCAAAATAGTCTTTTCCAAAGGGTTTGCCATTTTTCAACATATCATCATTTAATACAAAGCCCTTAATAATATATTCTTTTAATGTTTTTGTTGCCCACTGCCGAAATCGAGTAGCTTTTTTGGAATTCACACGATACCCTACAGCAATAATCGCATCCAAATTGAAGCATTTTACTTTTCGGCTGACATTTCTTCCACCTTCATTTTGAACTACCGAGAAAAACTCGGTAGTTGCTTCTGTGTCCAATTCTTCTTCTTTATAAATATTTTTCAAATGCAACGAAATATTATCTGTTGTACAATCAAATAATTCTGCCATTACTCTTTGCGTCATCCAAAATGTTTCTTCTTTAAAAATGACGTTCACATAAACATTTGTATTCTCTAACTGATATAATATAATCTCATGCTCCTGCATAGCTCCCACCTCTCCAAATTGTACGACATATTATTTCTATCATATAAACAATGAATTTTATCTATATGGTGTTGTATAATCTATTACACGAATCCAGGTCACAAACTCCCCCGTCCGCCTAGTGTTATTTCGTCCATAATCCCCCATCTTGTCCACAAAATACGGTACAATCAACACTAAATAATGCGGTTTTCACCCTGTCCACAAATTAGGACACAAAATACTCCACTGCATTCTCAGGAAACATCTCCTTGAATTCTCCGTAGAGCTGCACCGCAAACGTTTTGTTGTGGGCAATAACCAGCGTCGGCTTCTGCAATTCCTGAATGACATTCGCCATCGTAAATGTCTTGCCGGAACCCGTAACCCCTGGTAAAGTCTGGAATTGATTGCCCTCCTTGAAGCCTTTGACCAGCTCGGCGACAGCCTGCGGCTGGTTGCCGGTGGACTTGTAATCACTGTGAAGCTTGAATCTATTTTGTGCAGTCTGCACAAATACCGCCTCCAAAAGTCATAGTCAAAAGTTCGATATTTCGCCCGCAATCCATACAGTTTCGGTATTCCATTTTTTAATACCTGTTACACGAATTTGGGTTACTCATTTATGTTTACCATATCAGACGGAATTCATAGAACAAAATAAACAATCTATTCCGCATTGCAGCCTTCCTGTCAAATTTTATCCAGACCGGTTCTTTCTCAGTTTGCATATTATAATAGCACATATCCCCTCTCTTGTCTACAAAAATACAAACATTTGTTTGTATTTTTGACAGGACCTGACCCCTGAATCCAAATATTTGTTTGGTTTCAGCGCACAGCCTGAATATATTCCTTGACTTTCTCATCTCCGATGATATAATTGTTCTAAAAAGAACAAAAGAAGGGCTATTATGCGTTTTTGGGAAAATCAAAAGGTACTTACCTCTTTTTATTCACAATGTATCAAGCCGGTATGCGACAGATATCATGTGACGCAGATGGAATTGAATATTTTAATGTTTCTCACAAATAATCCGGAGTATGATACTGCATCTGAAATCATACGGATTCGTATGCTGACCAAATCCCATGTGTCCAGTGCACTGAAGAAACTGGAAAGCCGCGGATTCATTCAGACATACTTTCGGGGCAAGAACCGAAAGACCCAGCATATTTCCATTCAGGAAAGTGCATATCCATTGATTGAAGCCGGAAAACATGCCCAGAGAGAATTTGCCCGGAAACTGTTTCTGGATTTTACAGAAGAAGAAATAAAACTGTTTTCTGAACTTTTTCAGAAAACATGCAGAAATGCCCGTAAAGGAATGGAGGTTACTGAATGGAACTTTTGATTGTATTTTTCGTATGTTTTATTGCCGGTATGGGAGCAGGGCTCGGAACCGGTTTTGCCGGAATGAGCGCAGCTGCTGTGATCAGTCCCATGCTGATCACATTTCTCGGCATGCCGGCATATCAGGCGGTAGGCATTGCGCTTGCCAGTGATGTGTTAGCAAGCGCTGTCAGCGCTTATACCTACGGCAAAAATAAAAATCTGGATATCAGAAACGGTTCTGTGATGATGGTTTTCGTTCTGATATTTACTTTTGTGGGAAGTTTAACAGCAAGCAAAGTTCCCAATTCCACAATGGGAAGCTTCTCCACCGTAATGACCCTGTTTCTGGGAATTAAATTCATTATCCGGCCTGTCATGACCACAAAAGAATCCATGGCGTCTGTATCAGTGAAAAAACGCATGATCCAGTCGGCGCTGTGCGGCACGGCAGTCGGTTTTATCTGCGGATTTATCGGCGCAGGCGGCGGAATGATGATGCTTCTGTTGCTGACCGGCATTCTTGGTTATGAACTGAAAACAGCCGTGGGAACCAGCGTATTTATTATGACCTTCACTGCCCTGACAGGCGCCGGAAGCCATTTTATCATAGGCGGTATGCCAAAGCTTCTGCCCCTGACATTCTGTATTGCTTCCACGCTGCTTTGGGCCCGCATTGCCGCCAAAATCGCCAACAAAGCAAGCGCCGTTACCTTAAACCGGGCCACCGGCGTTGTGCTTACCATATTAGGGGCCGCAATAGTTCTGGTGAATCTTTTTTAATTTTTCCCGGGCCGGTTTCGGGCAGGAAGCAGTATTTTCAGATTTTAGCGTTCCTGCACCGTTACCTGCACCCGATCGCCGGGCTGCTTTCCTATTTTGGCCCGGATATCTTTGCGCAGGCCGATGATATAGCAGATACTTCCGTCCTGATTTTTGACCCCCATATTGACAATGCTGCCGTCATAAGGTTCCCCGTCGAAGGTGACATGGACTTTCACCCGCCCCTTTCCGAATTCCTCCCTGATATCCCAGGGAAAAACCACATATGCGCCGCCTTTCTGCTCTGCCGGATAAATCTCTGATTCATATTCGTACATTTTGCATTCCTCCATTTTGGGGCTGCCGCATTCAGACCTAAGCATACAAGATGCCATATTTTGTAGTTGTATTTCTTAATGCCGCAGCCTCGTATATTATAACAGAAAACTATAAAAACAATCACCTCTTTAAATAAGAAATCAGCGGCCGGACATATTCTTCTGAAGAAATGTCATAGGAGCCTGCAATCATCCGCTCCATCATTTGTTCTTCCTGGCTTTTGTCCTTTTTCTTTTTCAGCATAGCGCGCAGGCCCTTCATCATCAGCTTATCTGCAAAAGACATTTTTTCATAACACAGGCCGGACTGCATGTAAAAATGAGGAATTTTCTGCAATTCATCATCTGTCAGGTTTTGTTTCCAAAAGTCCTTTATCACCTGTTCTTCCGTATTGGGAGTGGCCCCTGTCACAAATACCACCAACTGTCCTGCACCGCTTTTTTGAAACATTTCCTTTGCCTTCTGATAACCGTCAATCCTGCCGGCGTAAGCCCTGCTACCAAATACCACTGTGTCATATTCTGACATAAGTTCAGCCGTTGCTTTTCTGTACTCCACCACCCTGCCGCCGGTTTCTTTTCCTGCCAGTTGGGCATATTTTTGGGTAAACCCAGTGCTGCTTTTATAAACAATTAAGATATTATACTTCATGCTTTCACTCCTGTTTCACTTTTCTTCCATTGCCTGCTTCAAACATGCTTCCGATTCCTATGGTGTAAATCAGCATATTAAGAACGCCATTGCCCGGTTCCTTCAAACCGCAGCAATGGCTTCTCTGATCTGTAACTTTACATTATAAATATTTTTTCAAAATCTCTACCTTATCGGTTGCTTCCCAGGGCAGGTTCAGGTCGTCCCGGCCAAAGTGTCCGTAGGCTGCCGTCTGTTTGTAGATGGGACGTCTTAAATCCAGCATCTTAATAATTCCTGCCGGACGAAGATCGAAGTTTTCGCGGATCATTTCCACCAGCTTCTCATCGGAAATTTTGCCGGTTCCGAAAGTATCTACCATTACGGAGGTGGGCTGCGCTACGCCAATGGCATAGGATAACTGAATCTCGCATTTTTCCGCAAGGCCTGCCGCCACAATATTTTTAGCAACATAGCGGGCTGCATAGGCCGCGGAACGGTCTACCTTGGTGCAGTCTTTTCCGGAAAAAGCGCCGCCGCCGTGACGGGCATATCCGCCGTATGTATCCACGATAATCTTTCTTCCGGTGAGTCCTGCATCTCCGTGAGGCCCGCCAATCACGAAACGTCCGGTGGGATTGATGAAAAATTTCGTCTCTCCGTCTACCATTTCCTGGGGCAGAATCGGATCAAACACATACTTTTTAATGTCTGCGTGAATCTGTTCCTGAGTCACGTCAGCGTCATGCTGAGTGGACAGCACCACTGCCTCCAGTCGTCTGGGCCTGCCCTCTTCGTCGTATTCCACAGAAACCTGTGTTTTTCCGTCCGGGCGCAGATATGTTAAAGTACCGTCTTTACGTACCTTTGTCAGCTGCAGCGCAAGTTTATGAGCCAGTGAAATCGGATAAGGCATTAACTCCGGCGTCTCGTTGCTTGCATAGCCGAACATCATGCCCTGATCGCCTGCGCCGATTGCCTCTAACTCTTCCTCTGACATTTTATTTTCCTTAGCCTCCAATGCCTTGTCCACACCCATGGCAATGTCAGCAGACTGCCGGTCCAGAGACACCATTACAGCACAGGTATTTCCGTCAAATCCGGTGTCTGCATGGTCATAGCCGATTTCATTTACCGTATCTCTGACAATCTGGGGAATATCTATATTGGCTTTTGTGGTAATCTCTCCGGTGACAAGCACAAATCCGGTGCAGGCTGCCGTCTCGCATGCCACCCGGCTCATGGGGTCCTGGGCCATCAATGCGTCTAAAATCGCATCGGACACTGCATCGCAGAGTTTATCGGGATGTCCTTCTGTTACCGATTCTGAAGTAAATAATCTTTTTTCCATTTTTCTCCTCCTGGTTGTTCCAAACAATTGTATTTTTAATATCACAGGAAACGCAGCGCATTTCCAATGACACAAAAAATCCGCTTATATCAAAATAAGCGGATCTGATTCCAAAAAAAGATTATCAAATCCTCTTATTGTTCGATGACTCGCTCAGGTTGGCACCTTCCGTAGAGGGGTTGCCGTGGCTTCACAGGTCCTATGTACCTCCACCACTCTGAATAAGAGAAATTAATATCTGGTGAAGTATCACAACTTCACCAGTACAACAATATTCGGTTTTTCAATCTTCTTTCACTGACTAAGATACACTCTTTTTCCTGTTCTGTCAAGTGTCTTTTATCGTTTTATGCTTCGATCGCTTTCCTCAGCGCTTCCTGATGACGGCGCACCTGTTCGATGCTGTCAACGCCCACATCTCTCAGATGTTCGCCTCCTTCATATTCGGAACTTAAGAAGCCCCTGTAGCCGGCTTTTTTAAACGCCGCTACAACCTCCGGAATTGCCACCGCTGTTTCTGTACCATCTTCATGCACATGATAAAACTTTGCATGAGTGTGGAAAATATAATCAATATTATCAATAATATCCTGGGGTTCAGACCATGAATAAGTAAAAGACGCACCGGCATATGCCTTGTCTGCCGGCCCTGCGCCGGCTTTTTCCACTGCCTCCATCATCTCTTTCATGCCGTTTGCCATGCGGTATTCCATATTTGCTTTTCCCAGGTTCAGATCATATTTAATCTTCACAAATCCTTTCGCCATACGGTTTGCATAAGCGTCGTCCACAATCTTAATGCACTCTTCCGACGCCCCCTGCCTTCTTGCCTTATCCCTTAAAACATCCGGAATATTTTTGCAGAAAATTCCCATATCAGGGATAAATCCGAAATGCTTTGTACCCGTCCTCTGGATCATTTCCATATACCCGTCTGCCCATCCGGAATTGAGGGAAAAGGGCGCATGCACCTCCAGACCAATCTTTACATCCATCTTTGCCGCATAATCCAGACTTCCCTCAATGACATCCATAGGCGTAGACACCAGCGTGCGCAGATTTTTAAAGCCAAGCAGGGAAGCCAGGCGGATATCCCGCTCCATCATATTAATCTGTTCCCCCAGCGATAAAGTACGGTTATCATAGATTTTATTTTCCAGAAAAGCATCGTAACAGGACGGCTCCAAATTAAATTTTTTCAACCATTCAAACCACTGATCCCGGAATTCCTGCGTTTCAATCGGAAGGGGAAATCTGCGGATCATCTGTTCCGCCAGAAGCTCTACGCCTGTAGCGCCTGTTTTTGCAGTTTACTCCATATAACTGGGATTTGATCAGGTACATATCTCCCACCATTGCCTTGTCATAAACTTCTTTCATAACACGGTAATCTTTGTCCCATCTTCTCTGCTGATGCACGGTGAAGATTACTCCGTTTTCTTTACATGCCGCAACCATTTCATCATATTCTGCAACACTCATTGCAGCCGGTTTTTCGCAGATCACATGTTTGCCCGCCGCCGCTGCTTTCTTCACCATTTCCGGATGACTTGGATTGGGCGTAGATATCATAAGTACATTGACGTCCGCATTTGCCAGCAGTTCGTCTATGGACGCATAGGTTTCCACGCCTGCCGGCGCATCTTTTAACTGTTCCGGGTTGGTATCTGCGACAGCGACAAGTTCAATTTCATCAAATGTTTCCATCATGTCCGCATCGCAATGTCCCATAAAACCAAATCCCACAATTCCCAGCTTTATTTTATCCATCATTCTTTTCCTTTCCGGCAACTGTTCGCTCTGGGCAAACGGAAGCCATTATATTCTGACTTTTTCTGTCTGTGTATACTATATGGTATTTCATCAGAAAAATCTTTTTTATAATTATCCTCATTGATTTCTTAATTTTGACTATCCGCAGATTCATAAATAAACAAGGACAAAAATAATATAACTTTTTTTGTCCTGTACCGCCCCGTGTTTAAAACGTAAAGCACGTAAATTATTCTGTTTTTCTTGACAAATATTCCCTTTATTTTTATACTATTAAAAAGTGAATAAGCATTCACTTGCAAAAACCATAACAGGGGGAAAAATGAATGAATACATGTTCTGCCGGGGAACTGAACCGGAGCCGGGCAGCCAACCCGTCCTACGCACAAAAAGTGAAGTCTCATCCGGAATTTATGGCATATCAGATCGAATATCAGAAGGAAGTCCATTCCATCCGAACCATTTTTGACACGATTATCAACTATCCTAATGCTCCCATCAACATTCACCTTATCCTGGAGGATTGTTCCAGATTAGCCAGCTTAAATACCACCACTCTGGATCTCTTTGACCGGATGCACAATATGCGCCTGGACGACGACAGCGTCTATTCCCATTGTCTGAATGTAGCCCTGATTGCCCGCCAGATGGGAAAATGGCTGCGCCTGACCCATGAGGAACTGAACGTATTGACCTTATGCGGATTATTTCACGATATTGGAAAAATACAGATTCCGGAAGAAATTTTAAATAAACCAGGAAAATATACAGAAGAAGAATTTGCCCTGATCCGGCAGCATCCGCTGGCCGGTTATAATCTTTTAAAAAATCTTCCCGCAGATGAGCGGATCAAAAAAGCCGCCCTGCTGCATCATGAACGCAGTGACGGCTCCGGATATCCCCAGAAATTAAAGGCCGGACAGATAGAAGATTTTGCAGAAATTATTGCCATTGCCGATGTGTATGACGCCATGACTGCCGCCCGCTCCTACCGTTCGCCTCTGTGCCCCTTCCAGGCCATTGACATGTTTGAAAAAGACGGCCTTCAGCTCTACAGCCCCAAATACATACTGACTTTCTTAAACCGGATTGCAAACACCTATCAGAACAACCGGGTACTGCTGAATAACGGCCAGAGCGCAAATATTGTGATGATCAATGACAAGCGCCTGACACGGCCTATGATTCAGCTGGACAATGGTTCTGTGGTGGATATGCTGGATTTGCCGGAGTGGGAGATTATCAAGATTATATAAGGGAGGATTCCTTTTTATATTTTGGATACGGACGGAACTACCGGATGGCCCTTTCACTCGCAAACTGGGCAGCGTTTCGGCAAACTAACTTCTAACTTCGGCTAAGGAAGTCAGGAGAGCCTTCCTTCCTAAGT
>NZ_JBQIOP010000012.1:0-85907 GCF_056822245.1 Petralouisia sp.
TTCTATATGAAATCTCTTTTTTTCTGTATTCCTATTGAATTTACTTTTTCAAAGCGGAATTTAATCTTACAAAGTGGAATTTACTTTTTCAATTCACCTTTCTTTTCTTTCCTATACATTAAACTTATCCATTAAGCCTACCATAGTTTCTACCTGAGCTTTCTGCTCCTGGCTGACTGCCGCTGTCTCCTGAGAAGCTGCTGAATTGCTGTCAACGATTTCTGCAATACGCATAATATTTTCATTTAGCTGATGCATATGCTCCACATCACCGGTAAGAATGCCTGACATTTTACCCATTCTTCCTGTGGCTTCTTTTGCACCCATCATAACTTCTTCCATATTAACTGCCGTTTCATCTGCAATTAAAATTCCTTTATCTACAGCCATAACCGTTCTTTCAATCAGCTTGTCTGTCTCACCTGCCGCTTTTGCAGATTCATCTGCCAGGCTCTTCACCTGATCTGCCACAATTGCAAATCCTTTTCCGGCTTCCCCTGCCCGGGCCGCCTCTATGGCTGCATTCAGTGACAGAAGATTGGTCTGGGAAGCAATATCTTCAATGGTGCTGATAATCTTTCCTATTTCTTCGGAACAGCTGTTAATCTCGCTGATGGCTTCCTTCAGTTCCTGCATCTTTACGTTGCCGGCCTCCAGTACGTAACCTGCCCGATTGGAAATTTCCACTGTTTCCGCAGCCTCTTTGGCGCTGTGTTCCATACTTTTGTACATATCATTCATCAGACTCACTAAGTCAGATATTTTTCCTGCCTGCTCCTGGCTTCCTTCTGCCAAATCAACGGCAGCGCAGGACAGCTGCTCAGAACCGCTGTCAATCTGTAAGGAAACTTCCCGGATTGTTCCCAGTGTTTCCCGCATTTTTTCTTTGATTTTCAAAAATGATTCCTTGATCTGATCGTATTCCCCTACATATTCCTGCGTGATTTCAAAATTATAGTCTCCATTGCCCATTTTCTCTAATATATCAGAGATTTCCTGGATCATTGCTGTGGTACTGCGCTTCATATGGATAATGGCTCCTGCCATTTTTCCCACTTCACTGCTGTCCTCTGCCAGTTCAAAATCTCCATGAAAATTCCCTTCTGCCAGTTCAAGCATCTGTTCTGACACTTTAACAATCGGAGACAACAGCTCTTCTCTGGAAAATTTCACAATCTTTACAATCTGGAAAATCAGATATAAAAAGGAAAGCGCATATATAAACTCTACAATTCCCTGGAATATTCTTAATTTCCCTTTTGCGCCATTTACTCTTTTCTGAATACGTGTAATCACTTCATCTGTCAGGGAATTAATCTGCAGAGCGGTATTCCGGTACTCTTCGCCGAACACACGGCTCTTGGCGCCTTCTATATCACCCTTTCCGGCAAGCTCCATGGCTTCTTCTTCAATAGGCACCAGACCATTGGAAAAGTCTGCAATCTGGTTCATGCCATCCCATTCGTCCTTTGTGATGTTGTTCTTCTTCAAACCTGCCAGCGCCACATCACGATTCTTATCTTCATTCAGTTCTTTCATATAATCATCGTAATATTGCTGATCTCCGGTAGCCGCATAAGCCTGCACTGCATAGGTTAATGTCTTAGATCCAAGCCTGTACTGATTCAGATATGTAGTAGTCTCAAGCTCCTCATCTGACACCCGGCTCATAAAGATACTTGTACCAATGGAAAGCAAAAGCAAGACAGCTCCCGCCGCTACTGTAATAACTGATTGTCTGATTATTTTTTTCAATTGAAATGACTGACTGTTTTTTTCCATAAATCTTCCCTTCTTTTATCTCTATTTCTTTCAGTATTTGGTTGATTTGTTTAATAATATCTTACTTTATAATCTTTCTTTCGTCAAGTTTAACCATGGTTTTCTGATTATTTTTCTGTATTTATTCATTTTAGGGAATACTTATGCAATATCAGGTTTGGGCCGGAAAAAGGGGCTGTCGCATTAAGAAATACAATTACAAGATATGGTATAAGTTCTATGTACAAAATAGTATATCTTGTATATTTACTTCTTAATGCGACAGCCCCATCTCTGATTCATTAATTTACTTTTGCATACTCCCTGACGGCAGTTTCATATAAATTATTTCCTTCCCGGTCTATAACCACAACTACAGGAAAATTCTCCACTTCCAGCCTTAAAATTGCTTCTGCGCCCAAATCCTCATAACAGACTGTCTCGGATTTCTTGATACATTTGGAAAGCAATGCCCCGGCTCCTCCTACTGCGGCAAAATATACTGCCTGGTTACGGACAATTCCGTCAATCACTTCTTTTGTACGTTTTCCTTTCCCTATCATTGCTTTTTGTCCCAAGTCCAAAAGTCTGGGGGCGTATTTATCCATACGGCTTGCCGTGGTAGGGCCGGCAGAACCGATGGGACGGCCTTCTCTGGCCGGTGAAGGGCCCATATAATAAACAGCGGCATCCTCAATGGGAAACGGAAGCGTTTCCTTTAATCTCCTCTGCAGCTCTTCTGCTTCAGACTGCTGCAAAGGAGATTTCCCGCCCGTTTCAGCATAAAACTCTTTTTCTGTCTGATTCAGCGATTCCACCAGCCGTTTATGGGCGGCGTCCCTGGCCACATAAACCGTTCCGGTAATATAAACATAATCTCCTGCATGAAGCTCCTCTGTCACTTCTGCAGTAATGGGTGTTTTCACGTATTTATCCATAACACAAACCTCTCTGTATTCCTGATTGTCAGTTAGTTTCATCTCCTGCCTTACAGCTCCCTCACCACATGGCGGTTTACATGACAGCAAATATTAACCGCTACCGGAAGCCCCGCTATATGGGTGGGATACGTATTGATATTTACTGCAAGGGCCGTAACGGTGCCTCCCAGTCCTCCGGGACCTATTCCCAGCCTATTGATTTTGTCCAGCATTTCCTGCTCCAGCTCCTTTACATAGGGAACTAACGCGTGTTCACCCACCGGCCTTGTCAACGCCTGTTTGGCCAAAAGCGCACATTTTTCAAAAGTTCCGCCAATTCCCACTCCCACTACCATCGGCGGGCAGGCATTGGGGCCTGCATCCCTGACTGCCGTTAAAATCGCATTTTTTACTCCCTCTATTCCATCGGCAGGCTTCAGCATAAAGACTCTGCTCATGTTTTCGCTGCCGAATCCTTTGGGCGCCAGGGTAAGTCTTACTTTATCTCCGGCCGCAATGGTATAATGTATGACTGCCGGCGTATTATCTTTGGTATTTTCTCTGAGAATCGGATCTCCCACCACAGATTTTCTTAAAAATCCTTCTTTATATCCGCGGCGCACCCCTTCGTGAATGGCGTCGTCCAACAAGCCTCCTTCAAAATGCACCTCCTGGCCGATTTCTGCAAAAACAACTGCCATTCCCGTATCCTGGCAAATGGGAATCCGCTCTTCTTCCGCTATCCGGAGATTTTCCTGAAGCTGACCTAAAATTTTCCGGCCCAGCGGCGATTCTTCGATTGCCTCCGCTTTTTTTAACGACTGCTCCATATCTTTGGAAAGACAGTGATTGGCTTCTATGCACATTTCTTTGATATTCTCTGTGATTACTTCTGTTGAGATGCTGCGAATCATAACATTTCTCCTTTAATCCTGAACTTCAGCCTGCCTTTTTGCATGCCTTATTTTATAATAATGGATATATATTCATCTGTAAACAATCATCTGAAATATTTTTCTGCCGCCTTTGCCGCCTGATATCTGGAAAAGTGAAAGGTTCGTAAAGTCATAGTTTCTGCTTTATTCAATGCCCGCTGAAATTTCTGCTCCAGTTTGCATCTTCTGCAGCCGGAAACGTATCCGTTCCGATCTTCGTAGTATTTTAATCCTGTTGAATATCCATACACGTCTTCCGTATAGCCCCCGTATTGCGCCGTATGTTCTGCAGAATGTTCATGTTCAAATTCACAGCTGCTTAATACAGGCACCGCATCTACTGACAAACCCGTCAGATATGCCACATCCCTGTAACTCATCTCCCCTCCAAGCTGAGCCACATTGTAGCTTGCAATAAGAGCATCCGCCTTACCGAAAGAAAACAGCAGATAGAACACAGTAACCACTGACATACAGTAACGAAACAGTCCGAACTGCTCCTTTAAGATATTTACCACCACTCCCGCCATCAGGACTGCCAGCATACTGAGAAACCAGAGCACCAGGACCCTGAGAAAACTTAAATGATAAACAGAGATGTATAACACCATCCGAAATGCACTGGAAGCAATCATCAGATACGTGCATCCGGAAAATATCAGCAAAAGGATTTTCAGCCATTGATGTTTCTGAAAAACAGAGAGACATACTACCACAAGAATCAGATTAAACATACACAAAAAAAGCAATTGAAAAAATCCCTGATGCGCATATTCGGAATACGTATAACCCTCAGGAAGCAGCCTGCCGCCGGTAAACAAGAACACTGCCTGAATCACGCAGAAAATCAGGTAAACGGCTGTGATCATGGAAAGAAAGGTAATGGCAATGACAGGATTCTTCCTGCTCTTTTTTTTCTTCCATTCCGGCATATTATTCTGGGTCAGCGCAGAAAGAAAACTGTAAATTCCGAAAAATCCCAGAATCATCAGGAACAGAACCAGGAATAAGTTGGGAGAGAACACAATCTGACTCCCCAGATTGTGAAACAAACTGCCCACAAATCTGGAAAAAATCTGATCTGCGCTGCTTAAAAGGGCAACCACAATCAGAATCATCGGCAGTCCGATTAATGCTCCAATGATAATATATTTAATATTTTTATTCGTCTTTTCATCTTTTTTATATTTTTTCCTGCTATTTACCGCATGAATCACGGGACTTGCAATCTCAGGCACCATGCACAGATACAAAAACAGAAGATTGCAGATATACTGGCACAGATTCCATGTTCTGTCATCATAGATCTGACGTATCATAAACACTGTAATCAGCAAAAGAATACCCAGGGTATTGAAAAACAGAACAAATCCATTGGCGGTAAGCACAGTGCTTACGCCAAGCAGCAGACTGGGAATTATATACCACCAATTGGATCTGCGCCAGGGAATTTCATTTTTCTTTAAGAACAGGCAGCATACAGTTAATGTTGCGGCTGTGATAAACGGAAAAGTAATTCCAATAAAATTTTTGTAAAATGCTATGGTAAAACAAACTGCGTACAAGAAAGAGATTCCCATAAAATACGGAACATTATGAATCATTACCGGATTAATGGGTTTTTCCTGCTCCAGTACGGACGCATCATGCTTTTCCATCTTCATCCCTCCATTCTAATATGTCCCCCGGCTGACATTCCAACGCTCTGCAGATCTTATCTAATGTGTCAACTTTAATTGCTTTCGCTTTGCCATTTTTCAAAATGGAAATATTCGCCATGGTAATTCCCACTCTCTCAGAAAGCTCCGTCACGCTCATTTTCCGTTTGGCAAGCATAACATCTATATTGATAATAATTGCCATCTCTTCCTCCGTTCCTGATATTGATAATATTTATCATCCCGCTAAATAGTCAGCTCATTCTCATTCTGTATCTCGGCAGCTTTCTGTACCAGATGAGACAGAGCCGCCGCTGTTACTGCCACCGTCACCCCTGCAAATTCCACCAGCAGAGAACCCAGGAAAATCCCAGGATGATTCATATTCAGCAGCAGCAAAATCAGATTTGCCAGAAAAAAGTATCCGCTGTCCAATAATGCCAGTGTGGAAATGTATTTTAAATATCTGGAATTTGTCATGGAGAATGAATTGTCCTTTTTAATTTCCATGGTAATCTTCCATCCAAAATACAGCACCATATAACAGGGAACGGCCGTCAGCCAGATTACGATCAGCCACGGGATATAACAATGGGAAAACTCCGGATAAGCCGCCGCTGCCTCCTGTCCGAATACCGGCACCAGATAAAAATAAATCACGGCTCCGCAGACTGCAATTCCTGCAATTACGCCTTTTAACCATTTGCTTAAACTCTCTTGCGTCATTTTATAACCTCCCTATTTGTTTTATTATAATTATCATACCCTCATAAGCAATAAAAGTCAATATAAATTTATCGAATTACAATACATTTATATTGACTTTTATATATTATTATCAGATTAAGTATGATTTCTGCTGCCGGCTCTGTATCTGTCCGCTTACCTGATTACGCTGATTCTGCAGGAAGCCTTTTTTCCGCTGCTGGTCTTAACCCGTATCGTTGCTTTTCCTTTTTTCAGGGCTGTGACTCTGCCGAATTTGTCTACCTTCGCAATCTTTTTATTGGAGCTGCTCCAGGTCAGAGTATCGGTTGCATTTTTTGGAGATACGGATGCTTTCAACAGGAGGCTGCTTTTTACTTTCATAGAACTCTTTTTCTTTAAGGTTACTTTCGCCGCCTTTTTCGCTTTCGGTACGACAACTACGTTCAGACTGGCTTTTTTCTTCCCGGCTCTGACAGTAACGGATACTTTTCCGTTTTTTTTTGCAGTGATTTTCCCGTTCTTCACTACCGCAATCTTTTTATTAGAAGTAGACCATTTGAGTTCATCGGTGGCATTGGCAGGAGACACATACGCTCCTATGCGGATACTCTTTCCTTTCACCATATAAATTTGTTTTGCGCTCAAAGTAATCTTTTTTACAGGGATTTCTTTCGTTCCCCCGCCTGGTTTTTCTTCTGCACCGTCTTTGCCTGGCCCGGAATCAGGAGAATCCTTATCTGTATTCCCATTGCCGGAACCAGACGCCGGCGGCGCTGTACCGGGATTCTTATCCGTTTCCCCGTTACCGGAATCCGGCGCCGATGGAGCTGAAACAGAATCCGTAACGGTGACGGTGCAACTATCTCTCCCCGTGATTCCATCCATACCGTTTTCCGTAAAGGCGGTAACTGTGACCGTTCCGTTTTTCCTGGCTGTTAAGATTCCATCTTTACTGACTTCCGCTACGGAAGGATCTGAAGAAGCAAAGGTCAGGCCGCTCAAAACCCGCGCATAGCCGCTGTTCGAAGGCGCCGCGGTAACCGTAAGAAAATGGTAAGCGCCAGGTTTCATCGTAATGGATTTTTCACTCATTCTGAGGGATTTTATCAGCGGAACAATCCTGTATTTATATGGGTAGTTACTCGTATCCACATCATAGAGTATCGGTTCTGTGCCAAATGGGGGAACCCGGTAATGCTCGCTTCTGACCGTACACGTAAGGGTGCATTGACCCTCTGCAAGTCCTTTTACGGGGATGCTCTGGTCCCCGTTTCGTCCCATCTGCATAAGCGTTGGTTTATCAATTTGCCAATTATAAGTGATATTAGAGGAATAAGCGGGCGCGCCGCCGTTTACAATAAATTCTTTTCCCAGAGGAATCAGGACAAAGCCCTCCGCGTCAATATATTCGCCTTTCCCATTCTGTCGGATCTCTTCCTCATAGGTCCATTTAGCCTGCAGCGTCATGTCGCCCCGTATCCTGTCAAATTCAAAATCCCACAGTTCCTCCCCGTAGTACCAGCCTATAAAGATATAGCCGGGACGGACAGGATCTGCCGGCTTTTTCACATGCCCAAACTGCAGAATTGTCTGCGGGGGAATATCTGCCGTACCCCAGGCGTTGAAAGTGACTGTAAAGCTGCCGGAAGGAACGCCCAGATCTTCTTCTGTATAATGAAAACCGGCGTTCAGCAGACAGTCGTTCCCTGCTTTGTTGAAGCTGCCGGAAAGCGTGAAATTCTTCCATTCCTTCCCTGTGCCGGAATAATAAACGTCTTTCAGGGAACTGCATCCCCAAAATACGCTTATTCCCATATAATTCAGGCTTTTGGGAAGGGAAACAGAGGTCAGACTTTTACAGCCGGAAAAAGCATAAGAGTTTATCTCAATCAAGTTTTCCGGCAGAGTTACGCCGTTTAATTTTTCACAGTCTTCAAAGGCGCTGATGGGAATATATGTAAGTTTTTCCGGAAAAGAAATCTCTCCCGAAAGACTTTTGCATTGGAAGAAAGACTTTTCCCCCATTTTTTCCAGGTTCGGAGAGAGCGTGAGCTTTTCCAGACCCTCGCAGGACGCAAAAGCTTCCTCGCCGATTTCTATGCAGGTGTCCGGAAGCCTGACTTCCTGTACAGACTTACAGCCGGAAAAAGCAATTCTGTCAATCTGAGTAATACCCTCCAGAATTTCAATGCGTTTCGGTGAAGCATCGGCAAAAAGCCTCGTATATCCATCTCCAATGGCCGTCATCTGCCGGCCGTCTAACCATGAGGGGATTACAATATCCTCCCTATCTCCGGTATAATACATAATCCTTGTTTCTGATTCTGAAAAGTGCCCCGGAAAGAGCTCATGGGGATTACAATTGTAAATAATTTTTACTTCATCTGTAAGCTGAACGTTAAGTCTGTTCCACTGGGCTTCGCTCCCGGCGTAATAGATTTCTCTTAAACTGAAGCAGCCATTAAAAGCGTCTGCTCCAACAAAAGTTACCCCTGCAGGCACGACGATTCGTTCTAACACGCTGCATCCTTCGAAAGCCCTGTCCCCAATACGGACGACACTGTCTGGAATATCAGCATGGACAACGCTCCGGCAGCCAGAGAAAGTCTCCGTTCCAATGGATGAGACAATCGTATTCCCAAGCCCCGCCGGGAGAGACAATTCGCTGTCTGTTCCCCAGTATCCTGAAATCTCAGCCGTTTGATCCGATAACAGCGAAGATTGATAATCCTCCGGGTTAAAATTAAAATGCAGATGAGCCTTTTCTACCGTCTTTGAAAAATCATAATATTCTTTTGTATCTTCCAGTTCATCACTGCCAGAGCCGTAATAAACATTCTGCAGACCTGCAAATTGGAACGCGGAGCCTATTTTCTGGACGGAAGCGGGGATATAGACGCTCTGCAATTCTTTGCACTCCCAAAACGCATAACTGTCAATCCACTCTACGCTCTCCGGCGCCGTAAAAGCTTTTATATTTTTCTGCGGACAGAATACAATGCGCCTCTTTGCGCCGCTATCACCAAGTTCATATAAAACTCCTTCCTGTACCGTATAACAGAGATTCTTTTCATCTACCAGGATTTCTTCTAAATTTTTACAATCCATAAAGGCCCCATCGTCTATCTCAGACATGCTCTCCGGCAGGGTGACGCTCTTTAAATTAGGGGCGTCTGAAAATGCTCCAGAAAAGAGCCATTTCACTTTCAAGCCCTTGAACCTGTCCGGGATAACAATGCTTTCCGCGGTTCCTTCATAACGCACCGAGTAAGTGGGATCGTAAATGTCATCGTATAACTTATAGACAAATCCATTTGCTGTATGAATTCTGCCGTATTCATCTTCATAGAGCACTTGATCCTCTTCCCCGCTGACTTGCTGTGCCGCCAGAGCTTCTATGCTGCGGCCTGTCAGAAAAAAAGCCGCCGTCCCCAGAACAAAACACAGTGTAAATTTAAAAATAAATGAAAGTTTCCTGGATGCCAGATTCTTTTTCATAGGTCTCCCTCCTGAATATCGTTAGGTGGATGCGTTCCAAAATTAACACGCATTTCCAGACGTACCATATTTATTAAATAATAACATAGAAAAAATGCAAAATCTACTTTGATTTAAGGTAATTTCCCACTATGGGCAGGAGTGGACAATATCACAAAAATATGGTAAGATTTTACCATAGAAAACAAAGCATTTTACAATAAATTCACGATAGAAAAGTGGATGCGTCAACGTGCGGCATCCGGCTGACAATAGTTTCCAAAACGCCGGTAATTTCCGCACCATGAACTCCACAGCGAGGCATTCTTATGGATAATTATACCTTTCTTCAAACCATGGGCAGAGGCCGCCATCCGGAAGGCGCAGGCATTACGGAAAGCTCCTACTGCATTTTTACCTGCCCCATGCAGGAACCGGTTGTGCATCAGCGTATTTTCGGAGACGAAGCTGCCCTGACTTTGGAACTGAATTACGGGGAGGGAGATATACTGAGCGATCTCCGTCTGCGGCAGGCGGGCACCAATTTGATTGTGGAGGAATCCGCTGTGGGCCTGTTTGGGAATTTCCTGACGGACAGGGAAGTAAAATATATAGGCCAGGCATTTATCTACGCCCTTATGTTCAAAATTGACAATCTGAGAGAACTGATAGAACTCAGCATTAAAGATATGAAAACATTAGAGGATTCCTTAGACAACCGCATTGACAACAGCGGCACTTACCAAATCCTGGATTTCCGCCGCCGTTATACAGAATACGGCAATCAGATCATTTCTTTAAAGGAAATTATTGCCCGTATTGACAAAGGCTACTATCCCATGCAGATGCAGAACAGCTATGTTCTTCAGGGGCAGTTGGCTCTGGATTTCAAGTTTTTAGAGGAACGCTATGAACTGAACAAGAATACGATCATCAAAGACCTGGACACTTACACTTCCATTGTCAGCAATAACCTCAGCCGCAACACCAGGCTTCTGACCCTGGTTTCTCTGGGCGCCGTTGCATTAAACTTTATGTTCGGAAGCCTGTTGGCAGTCAGTCCGGCTATCGGCGTTACAGGCGGCGTGCTCATCGGCGGCCTGACTGCCGGAGCTGCTGTTTTATACCGTTCCAACGGCAGCCGGCGTTTTCCCCGGCTCCACGACAGCCAGATTCTTCCCGATGCACTGGAAGAGAAACATGCAGATAATTCCGCTGTTTTAGAAGAACCAGAGAAGATACCCATGAATTCTGAAGAAGCTTAGAAATATTTCAGACCTTACAGAATTGTAAAATTCAAGAAAGGGGCTGCTACAAAACACTGTTTCTATACAAAATATGGATAAGACCCCCGAGTCCTGAATACCATATTCTGTATAGAACAGCTGTTTTACAGCAGCCCTTTTCTTTACCCACTCTCTGTTTCCTTTCATTTCCAAATGCCTGAAAACATTATACTTTTCCAAATTTATCTGAAACAACTGTCCGCGGACGTTCGGCATCCTCTTCTGAATCCCAGGGAAGCACATCCCCCGGCTCCCGAAGATAATTGAGCACCTGCCAAATTCCCTCTCCTGTGTAAGAGCTTACCCGAAATACCGGCCTGCATCCGGCCATCTCCAGCCATTGATGGGCTCTGTCCGGATTACCATCCTCCCGGTCAATCTGTGTAACAATCCCGATAACAGGACGGTTGCAGGCAGCTGCACAGCAGGGGGGATAAAGGGAATACGGTTCCGCTGCATTCAGAAGAAGCCCCACTACATCCGCCTCATAAGCATATAAAGCCAGCGCGCGAGCCAATGTGGAAGTTTCTGCGTACTCCCCCGGCGTATCAATCACAACATCATAATGATTGATATACTGTGTTTTGTGATAGGTAATCACATCACCTTTCAATGCCTGTGTCAAAGTAGTTTTCCCACATTCACTGCGTCCCATTAAAATGATCTTTTTCATGTTCTTGTAATCTCACAAACTGTAAAGCCTAAATTATTTTTCAAATATGCCAGAATATTGGTTACTGCAGACTGAACATTGGAAATTCTTCCTGTAAAAATCAGCGTTCCGCTGAAACGGTCAATAAATCCAATCTCAATCGGAGCAGTTTTCATCGCAATATCACCGGCAATTACAGATATCTCAGATGGACACATACTTAAAATTCCAATTGCTGACTGTTTATAATCCAATTCCGGATTCAAACCCAGCTTTTGATAGATAATCTCACCAGGACTGGCAATAATATGTGCCAATGTGACCTGCTTACCAGGAACTGTCTCCTGAATGATACGCATCTTGCCTTCTGCTGATGCACCGATATTCAAAAGGTTCATATCCATTGCCAATTCACTCCTTCTGCCGCACTAAACTAATTTTTCAAGCAAACCTTTATGCGGCGACGGAATTACGCAGCTGCTGGTAATCTCGCCGGTATCCGCTAACTGGGTCACACAGGAATTCAGCGCTGATTTTACGGCTGAAACTTCACCTGTAAATATCAGGTATCCTTTCCCGCCCAGTCCCCGGGCCACCCGAACCTCCATTAAAGTAATGTTGGATGCTTTTGCAGCAATATCTGCGGCCTGCACTGCGGTCAGCGCCGACATGGTTTCCAGCATACCCAGGGCAGTGATATGTTCTACATCTACCGTGCCCACCAGAGCCGACGGTACAGATGCATGGACATTATTGATAATATGATGGCAGATTAGGAAAGTTCCCGCAACCTGTCTGCCTCTTTCCATGGAGCTTTTCACTGCTCCCACCTGTCCGCTGACAATAATAATATATTTTCCGGGACAGATAGCGGTAGCTGTCAACAACTCCACATCCGCAGCTTTCAGCATCTCATCTGCAGACTGCACGCCTGCAGGAATACTTTTCAGCTCTAACAATCCAATCGACTTTCCCATATGCATATCCTTTCTTACTAATTACGCCTGAATCACAATACTGTCATCACTGACGGCTGTCACCGTGCCGGAGATACTGGCATGGAGATTCGCTCCCAGCTTACCTTCCGGGATACGGGCAATCAAATCGCCTTTTTGCACCTGGCTGCCCGTCTGTACCGCCGGTTCTGCCGGCGCTCCCACATTCTGCCGGAGAGGAAGCGTAACTTTTGCGTAAGCAGGCAATGCAGTTTCCTCTAATGGCGCATCCACATCATAAGCCGCAAGGCCAAGCTGATGAATCAGCTTGTGTACCGGGAAACGTTTGTATTCTCTGAAAGGCGCGCCCTGCTCTGGCTTGTTGTTCAGGCTGTTGCGGATACCTTGGCTGCCCAGAATGTTCTTAAGGTTGCCGTTCAGCTTCCAGGGCTGCAGCCCCATCACACAGGTATACTCGCACAGACGGCAGCCGCAGCAAAGATAAGCGTTCATAGGCGTCTGGGCCGGATCGCACATGCTTCCGTAAGCGGTCAGACGCATCAGCTTATGAGGCTGAATGCGGTGGCCGAGCAGTCCCCGGGGACAGACCTCAGAGCACAGGGAGCACTGCATACATGCAGCTGCCGCCTGCCGCAGAGAAACGTTTAACGGCCGCTCCAGACTATTCAAAAGAGGATGACCCGCCGGAATTACAATCAGTCCCTTTGTAGTCTTTGTAATTACACTTTCCGGTGAAACCAGACGGCCCATCATCGGCCCGCCGTTCACAATGCGGTAATCCGGCACTGTGGGACCTCCTGCCAGTTCCAGAGCTTCCGCCACTGTAATGCCCAGGGGAACCTTAACGGTCCTTGGCCCGCGCACAGCGCCGGTTACTGTCACATATTTATCGGTAACCGGATGTCCGTCAACGGCGTCTAATACATTCAGGGCCGTTTCCACATTGGTCACCACAACGCCCACATTGATTGGGATGCCCCCTTCCGGAACTATCCGTCCTGTGACTTCATAAACAATCACCTGCTCGTCGCCTGCCGGGTAAAAAGCTCCCAGCAGATGCAGACGCAGCTTCGGATAATTTGCCAGTTCACGCTGTAAGGCTTCGGCCGCCGTGTGGTAATGCTCTTTAAGGGCCACCACACCCTCTTCTGCCCCCAGATGCGCAACAATCTTATCTAAAGCTGCAAGCAGCCGTCCGGCCTGCCCTGCCATCAGCTGCTGATCTACCCTCAGAAGAGGTTCGCACTCAGCTCCGTTAATGATTACGGTATCCGCTTTGGCATTCAGCTTTACATGGGTGGGAAAGCCTGCGCCCCCTGCGCCGACAATTCCGGCGCTTTCCACCAATGCTGTTAAATTCTCCTGCATAGGAGCACCTCCCTAATCAGCGTACATCCATTCCTCCTACCAACACGCATCTGCGCCGCCGTGCAAAGGATTTCGCTGAAGTCAGTCCTTCTCCGGTAGGGCCTGCAATGGTAAATGTCGTATAACCTTCACCGCCCACGCCTATTCCGGCATAAGAAGGGCCGTTCTTTACAAAAATGGTTGTCTGGATAAGCTTTGCCATCTTGGTAAGCTTATCTACATTGCGGGAATGCATCATTGCCGTATGACGGTTGCCGTGCTCGACACGGACAGCCATTTCAATTCCGGCATCCACATCTGGCACCCGCACAATCGGAAGAATAGGCATCATAAGCTCTACCTGCACAAAAGGATGCTCCTCGCTGGTTTCTGCTATAATGACTTTCACATCATCCCCCACATGAACGCCTGCCTGCTCCAAAATGTATTTTGCACTCTTGCCTACAAAAGCTGTAACCGGACTCTTTCCGTTTTCCTGGACTACTAACTTAACAAGTTTGTCGATAATCTCAGGGTCTTTCACTTCGTAAGCGCCGTTTTTCTTCATGTTGAAAATCAAATAATCTGCCGCAGAATCTACTACAATCACTTCTTTTTCTGCAATGCAGGGAAGGTTGTTGTCAAAACTGCAGCCATCAATAATATCTTTTCCTGCCTTTTCAATGTTGGCCGTCTCATCCACCACTACCGGAGGATTGCCTGCGCCTGCGCCGATTGCCTTCTTGCCGCTGGACAGCACTGTTTTTACAATGCCGGGACCTCCTGTTGCCACTAACATCCGCACCATTGGATGCTCCATCATGGCATTTGTGTTTTCAATGGATGGATTTGATACGGTAACCACCAGATTAGACGGCGCGCCCACTTCAGCCAGCGCGCGGTTAATCAGCCGAACCAGATGCAGCGAAACATTTTTTGCCCTTGGATGGGGGCTGAATACCACACTGTTGCCTGCGGCCAGCATCCCAATGGAATTGCAGATGATGGTTTCCGTAGGATTCGTGGTGGGCGTAATCGCGCCGATTACTCCAAAAGGAGAATACTCCACCAGCGTAAGGCCGTCGTCGCCTGTCATGGCATCTGTTGTCAAGTCCTCAATTCCCGGCGTTTTTGTGGCTGCAAGCCGGTTTTTAATTAATTTGTGCTCATAATTTCCCATTCCTGTCTCTTCTGCAGACTCACGGGAAATATATTCCAGGTTCTCCTGATTGAGCACTACATCACGGATGGCCTGTACATAAACCGCCCGGTCATGCATGGTGCAGTTTATATACTTCTTCTGCGCAGCAGCGGCAGCCTCCACTGCGTCGTTCATGCTTTCAAAGATGCCCCAATTTCCGCCTCCGGCTTCTGCAGCCGGATTGGAAACGTCATCCAGCCGGCCTAAGACCGCATTTACTATGCCCGCTACTACGCGTTCATCAATATTCATTGCTTTCCCTCCTTAAACAGACATTGCATAACGTGCAATCTCCATATCCTGTTCTACCGTTCCGCCGGATATGCCGATGCCGCCCACAATCTTGCCGCCTGACACATAGGGAAAACCGCCTCCGAAGAGGATAATTTTTCCCGGAGCAGCATTTTCAATCCCGTAAAGGGGACCGTCCGGCCGCGCCGCCTGGCCCAATTCGTGGGTTGGCATATGAAAGGCATTGGCGGTGTATGCTTTGCCGGCTGACACTTCCACGCTTCCTGGAAGCGCACCTTCCATCCGCTCAAGCAAAAGCAGGTTTCCCCCGCTGTCAACGGCAGAAAAAACCACCGGAACCCCCAGCTCCCGTGATTTTTCCCTGGCTCTCTCTGCCATACTTCTAAGTACCTCCAGGGAAATAGGAGGAAGATCTTCTGCATGTTCTGCCAATACATTCTTTACCAGTTCCGTAACCTTCTCCCGCATCTGTTCCTGAGCCGTTGTCTCTTCCTGCAGACGGGCCAGGGCATAGACTGCATCGGATAATCGGTTGACATACCGCATCAGCACTTCACGCACAGGAGAACTGCCTTTCAGCTCCACCATACGCCGTTCGGCGCGCCTTACGATGGTCCGGGCCACATGAAGAGCAGATGACGCCGAATCCACCCCGGGAATAACAAAATGAGTCATTTTTCCGGTTGTCTCTGTACATGTATCCACCACATGCTCCAGAAAATCCACATCTTCTTCTGAAATCAGACCCTTCAGCTTCCGGGCGCCCTCTTCATCACTGGCCAGTTCTGCCCCCAGGGAAAATAATCTTCCCTGAATGGTGTGTATGGCAGTCCGAATATATTCCTGGCATGTATTAGAATAGGCCAGACCCAGCATGGAGTTTGCTTCGTCGATGGTGCCATAGCACTCTACCTGAAGATCTGACTTGCTGACCCTCGAACCCCCTACCAGGCTGGTCTGACCCTTATCGCCAGTTTTCGTATATAAATTTGCCATCAACCCACCTCCACTGAGTCTACAATACCTACAATGGACGTATCCACCGGAGCCGAGCCGTCTCCAAACACATAACGGGCGGAACTGCCCTTACAAACAATTACTATTTCACCAGTACCGGCCCCTACCGAATCCACGGCAATCTCAGTTGATCCCTCCCGCTCCAGACGTTCGGTTAATTTCTCAACCATCAACAGCTTCATGCCAACCAGATTCTCATTTTTACTGGTAGAAACTACGGTTCCGATCACTCTTCCTAGATACATTCTTCCACCTGCCTCATGATTCAATCTCTATACGGATATCCCGTCTGCGGGCTTCATCAGATACTAATTGGGTAACGATTGTCCCTTTTGGAACAAGAATTACAGCGTGATCCGGATAAGACCTGATATGCTTTCCGCTGAACACCCGTCCTTCCAGTTTTGCCTGATATACTCCTTTCGCGGATTTTGATTCCGGCCTGCCTGCAGCCTGCGCCAGAGGCTCCTGCCCGTGTGCCTGGGTATCCGGCTGCTGTTTTCCGGGAGCAGATGCAAAGCTTAGGACAGCTTTTTTGGCCGTTTCTCTTAATCCGTCCGAAGTTGTCAGAAACGCACCAAACTCCCTCAGTGCATTTTTATTTTCCCGCAGCTTATTCTTAAGGGCTTCTGTCATATGAAATCCCCGCCGCATGCGTTCCGGATTATCAGGACAGCAGCCGTCTGCAGCTACTATTACATTCTTCCCCCGCATCAGACCATCCAGAATAATGGCAGCGGCCGGGGTATCCGCCATACATGCAGCCACATGGGCTGCGGTGTTTACTGTCATTGCAGGAACCAGGATTGTGTCATACCGGGCAGTAAGGGCCTCCGGCGAATCTCCCGGCGTTTCTATCCACAATTCTTCCGGTTCCAGGGCAGAACGAATTGCCGGTACATCCAACAGCTCTGCAGCGCTTCTGGTCAGAAGAACCCGATAGGTAAATCCATCTTCCTGCCGCAGCGTCCTCAGACATTCCAAACCAGGTTCTATACCCATATTTGAACCGGTATAAACCACCAATGCCTGTTTCTGGCGTTCTAAAAGCTTCTGCACCACGCGCTCCGCAAGGATCTGGGTTACAATACGATGGACATGTTGCTCCTGCTCAGTCAACGTCCTCACCCCCTTATTCCGTACAATTCATGGCAATGCCCAAAGGCGTAACCAACAGCGGCGCCGCCGGCTTTACCACAGGGGTGCCAAGATATTTTTCAAAGACTTCCTCAAACTGAGTAAAGCAGCACGCACCGCCTACCACATAAACTGTGTCAACGGGATACTCCTCCAGACTCCGTTTGACAATGGAAGCCATCTTCTCCACCACCGGTTTTACCACAGGAAATACGTTTGCCTCCTGAGCCGGATCGCGTTTCATGATCTCAGCTTCCTGAGTGCTGCATCCGTAAAAACCTGCCAGTACCAGAGTCATATGGGTGCCGCCTGTAGGCTCGTCGCTTGTATAAATGACTTTCCCATTCTCCAGTATGCTGATTCCGGTAGTTCCTCCTCCCACGTCCACTACTGCACCGTCTGTAATGCCAAGCACAGCGGCGGCGGCGGTAGGCTCATCTACAATTTCAGTCAGCCGGAATCCGGCTGACTCTACTACATTTCCAATGGCTTTTACATTGCCGGAAAGAATTCCCGGCGGAATCGCACAGGCTCCTGTTTCCAATGTTTCACCCAACAGTTCTTCCAACTGCCCTTTTAATTTTGTCACAGCCTGTACAGCTCCCACGTAATCCACCACAATGCCGTCCCGAACTACAGTCGATGGGAAAGTGGCTCCGGCCACCGGCTTGTTCTCCTCATCTACCACTGCCAGAACAATGTTGGCAGTACCCAGATCCACTCCGGTGCGCAGATTGCCTTTCCAATCTTTTTTCCCGCCGTTTTCTATCAGGCTCTCAAACTCCAACAGCATTTCATTACACTGCGTCATATCGCAAGCCATATGCACTTCCTCCACTGCCTCTAATCCAGAATGATATATGCCCGGTCGCCGTTTTTCACGCCCAGGGCATTGGCCTCTTCCACGTCAATGTGCATCTCGGGGGCAAATTTATCTGACACGCGCAGCAATACGTTATTCAGCACTGCGCCCCGCAGACCGCCTATCTCTACCCGGACAATCTGCTTGTCATGTACACCCATACGTTCTGCAGTTGCAGGATCAAGATGGATATGACGAAGAGCGGCAATCACACCTCTCTTCATCTCCACTTCTCCATTGGGGCCGACTACCTTTACGCCCGGCGTTCCTTCCAACTGGCCGGATTCCCGGACAGGGGGATGTACGCCAAGCGCAAAGCCGTCGCCGATGGAGACTTCCACCTGAGATTCCTCGCGCAGAGGGCCAAGCACGCGCATACGTGTCAGTTCACCTTTAGAACCCTGGCTGGTTACTGTCTCTGCGGCTGCATACTGACCCGGCTGCCCTAAATCTTTCACCCTTGTCAGTTCACTGCCTTCCCCAAATAAAGTATCCATATCCGCCCGGTTCAGGTGAATATGGCGGTTCGAAACTCCAATCGGAACGGAACGCTCCATTTTTAACAGTTCCTCTACCACCAATTTCACCACAAGACGCAGGAACTCTTCCTGCACGCATTGGCTTTTCTCCACGGCTTATTCCTCCTCTCACAGATCCTTCGGCAGAATTCTCTCCACATCTGTGTGCGGACGCGGAATAACGTGCTGTGATACAATCTCGCCCACTTTTTCAGCAGCAGCAGCGCCTGCGTCTACAGATGCTTTTACTGCGCCTACATCACCGCGAACCATTACAGTCACCAGACCTGAACCAATCTTTTCATAACCGATCAGCGTAACATTTGCTGATTTGGTCATAGCATCAGCTGCTTCAATGGCGCCGACAAGACCTTTTGTTTCGATCATGCCAAGAGCTTCACCCATAACGATAACCTCCAATCTATATTAATCTGTATTCTCCTGTTTGCCGCCGCGCTTTCCTTTCCGGCCTTTTGCGCCTCCGGTCCGCTTGACAGGCTTTGAAGCTGCAGGCTCTGAGGTTTCCTGCTCCAAAGAAGCTTCCTCTTCCTCCGGTCCAGGCTCCTTATCATCCTGCGTTTCCTGTTCCTTTACCTGCTCTGCTGCATCCTCCGGTTCTGCATCTTTCGAATCTTCTGCAGATTCTTCTGCCTCAGGAGCCTTCTCCTTTTCTCCTGTCTCTGCACCGTCTGAACCTGTAATCTCCGAATTGTCTGCAGCCGTTTCTGATACAGTAAGTTCTTCCTGCTTATTTATTCCGTCTGTCTGTTCCTGTACCGGAACTGCCTTCTCTTCCTTCTGTCCGTCTGGCTCTGCCGGCTGTTTCTCTTCCTCTTTCACCTTTTTGGAACCCTTTGGCGGTGTGGGAGGCTTCGGCTTATCCGGCTCCTTTGACGGCTGCGCTGTCCCAACGGTATCCGGACTGTACACCAACGTGTCAAGTCCGGCAGAGGGACGGGGAATCACGCGTGTGCTTACTACCTGATTAACTTTGGCGGCTGCCATCCGGGCTGCGTCCACGGCTGCCTTCACAGCCCCCACGTCGCCCTGAACCTTAATGGTAGTCCAGCCTCCGCCTTTTGTCAGCTCATAACCGATCAGTTCCACATTGGCTGATTTCACTGCTGCGTCTGCCGCTTCAATGCCGGCAGCCAACCCCTGCGTCTCTATGAGCCCTAAACTTTTCTTCATTCCCTCACCTCCCTTCCAAAGATTTTAGCGGCAGCTTCTTCACAAGCCGCGCTGCATTGGCTCCCAGGATACGTACCTGTTCTGCAGACCGGACGGGAACTCTGAACAGAGGATGCTCAAACTCCAGCTTGGAAATATGCAGCACAGCTTCCTGTCTGTCCATACCGACCCCCACTTCCAGCCGGGAAGCCTGCGCGCCTTCCCATGCCAGTGTCAGCGCATCTCCTTCTGTCTTTGTCCAAGTCTCACAGGGAATTCCTTCTTCCTCCAGTCCGTACAGCAATTGCCACAGCGCTCTCTCCGGAACATCCGGACTGCAAAGCACATGAACGGTGGGTTTTGTCATTGCAATTTGTGAAGGATTCATATTAAATCCCCCTTTCTGTCAGGGAAAGCACTAACCCTGTAGCCACTGCATTGCGCGGACCTTCAGTTCCCCGGATATTTCCGCGGCCTGCCACAACCTTATATTGGGACAATGCATCGGTAACCATCTGAGGCACTTCAAAATCCAAAGCTGAACCGCCTACCAGTACAACGAACTGAATATCCCGGACATTTCCGGTAGGGCTGACCCTTGCCAATGCGCGCAGGGCATTTGTAACAAATACTTTCTGTTTGGCCTGGCGCCGGATCAAACGGATTTTTTCCATGGACCAGTCGCCCTCTAAAGGTATCATCTCGCCTTCCTTCAGAATAACTGTCTTGGCAAAAATACTTGGCTTCAGCGGCTCCGTAAAAAATTCTACGGTTCCGTTCTCATGCCGGATGTGGAAAAAGCTCTCCACTTTCGCCAAAGGATACTTCTTCACATCCTCTGCAATATCAAAGCTGTCAAGACCCATTTCCGACTGAATCAAAAGCGTTACCATATTGCCAGCGCCTGCCAGATGAATGGAATGGATTTCTCCCTCCTGATTGATGATGGATGCATCGGTGGAACCTGCGCCCATATCCAGGATAGCCAGAGGCTTATTGGTGCCCGGCGTTGTCAGCGCCCCCCGGATAGCCATGTCAGCCTCTACGCCTCCTACCTGAACCGGGATACCGATCTGCTCTGAAAATTCTCTGGCAATGGCTTCCATCTGCAGACGGTCTGCCTTCACCATAGCGGCAATGCCAACAGCGTTTTCCTGTGAAAACTCATTGGCCAGGCCGCCCTGAACCTTCTGAGGCGTAAAGGTATCTACTGCCAGTAAATCCTGTATGTGAATATCCTTCGGATGCTGTTTGGTCAGGTTGGCCATAACCTGGCGCACCTTCTCCAACATGCCGCCTGCATTAGTCCCCGGTTCTCCCCTGACATCTTCCAGGACAGGAAGGGACTCCACAGCTTCCATGATTTTCTCACCGCCTGCATCCACATCTACCTTCACTGTACGGTTCTGTCCGTAGAATTCAATGAGACCTGCAGGAATTTTCCGCTCCTTGACATCGCCTGCAGGCGTCTTAATTACCACGGCAGAGCGGTTGCCAATCAATGCACGCGCAATTGGCACCACCTGCTGGGTTTCTTCCGAAGATAATCCAAAAAGCGTTGCAATCCCGTATGGATTGGAGAGTACTTCCACTACGCCGCCCACACCGGCAACCTCCACTGCAGACCGCATGCCCAGGGGAACTTTATCCACCAGAGCCACTTCATCTACAATGGGAATCTTGTGATGCAGACGATTGTGAATCAGTACGCCGTCATCCCGCTGAACAATCGCTGCGGTTACCTGCCGCGTCCCCATAGAACTTTCATTGATGAGCCTTGCGGCGTCCTCAAAGTCCACGCTGGCAGGAACCACTGCAATGTAATCTTTTCCCCCCGCTGCCTGGGCAAGCTGCGTGACAAGAATAGTCTCTCCTACGCCAACGCCCATGCCGCCAGGCGTTGATGGATTATGCCCAATCATGGTAGATTCTGTAATAATCGTCTCCGTGATGGTTTCCATGGCCACGTCACCGATAACCGGAGCCGCCTCATTCAAACATACCTGCGAAAGCCCGGTTATCTCAATGCCCACTTTTCCCATCGCGCTGGTCAGGGAATGAACGACGCCGTTGATGTTCTGCCGGGTTCCCTTAATACCTGTTGTGGGTACTGTGCCGCTGGCCAGAAATTCTACTCGGTTTCCGTCTATCTTTGCCAGAGCTGTTTCTGTTGTCGCATTTCCAATATCAATGCCTGCAACAATTTTCATAGTGGAACCTCCCAACTTTGCAGAATCTTAGAATTTCTTCAGCCTGCCTCGCTGTTCATAAACATCAGCAGCTTCGCGCACCAGGGCAGCCGCCGTTTTAGCGCCGTATTTCTGATCCAGTTCATTGGCAATATCAACCAAATCCTGTTTGCTGGAACGATACGGACGCAGTGCATTGTAAATCTCCAGTAAACGGTCATCCGGCACAGCAATCAGTTCCGCTGCACGGCGCAGATTTCCTGCGAATGCTTCACGGTTTACCGATTCTGCCACCTGAGCCTGCATCTCTAAAGTATCAGGAGAAATACGCATATCATCTGCGGTAATGTCACCGGAAATCACTTTCTCATAACTTAAGGAAGTGAAAGGCTTGCCGGTAGGTGTTTTAATTTTATCAGCCATATTCTCTGACAGAGGGTAATTCTCAGATGTTACCTTGCCGCCTGCAGAGGCAGCAGGAGCCGACACGGACCCGCCGTTATTCATGGCCTGCATAACCTGTTCTACAATCTGTTTCATTAAAAGTTCCTGATCCATGATTATGCCTCCTTTCACTTGAATGAAACTGCGACAGCCTGCGGTCGCTTATCGTTATCAACATGTTCGGTTTCTTTAATATGCAGCAATGCTGCAATCGCCTGATAAGTAGGACGCGCCATCTGGTCATTGCGGACCGGCACCGGCGTAGGAGCCTCGCCTTTCGCATATTTAGCAGCGTTCTTTCCAATCTGGCGGAATGTATCCATTTCAATCAGAGGAGCCTGTGAAAACAGTTCCAGGTTACTGAGAGGCGGAAGATCCTTCTGGTGGATTACCGTTGTACCCTTAGACTGAATTCCGATTCCAATGCCGGAGCCTGAATATTCAGCAGCATCGTGGGCAATGAAGGAAACGTCAGAAGTACGGTATACGCGTACCACACGCCATTTTAATCCTTCTTCCTCAATGCCGGCAATAATCTCACGCAATACTTTATCGTGAGGCTGATGAATAATTGTCTCAGTCTGATAAATGCCGAATGCCGGCGCCAAACCAATTACAACTTCATCGGGAGCAACTCCCTTAGGTGCATCTCCCTGCTCGGTCAAGGTCATCTTACCGGCTGCAGGCAGGGTTGCAGGTGCAGGTGCAGCTGCTGCAGGCGCGGACGCTGCAGAAGCCGGCTGACTTGTCATTTCTTTTATTACTTCTGCGATAACGCTACGCAGTGTTTTCTCATCAAAAGTCATATCTGGCACACCTCCTTCTTAAATGTCTTCCGGCCGAATTGCATTGGGGATATCGCTGAGCTGTTTCCATCTCTCTTCACTGATCTGGTAGCCAGTCATCGGTCCGTGGTAATCATTCGGCGCATTGACAGCAGACAATACATGGAAATTGTCTCCAAAAATAGAAGCTGTATGGAGATAGTCGCCTGCTACTTTCTGGCGAAGCATGTTGTAGATATTGTTTGCCACATCCGGGAATCCTGCTTTGTCAAGAGCCTTCACAAAATCTACACCCGTTACGTTGCGGGCCATCATATCTTCAATTGCCTTCAAGTCTTCATTTACGTTACGATCCGGCATATCATTGGAGCCGTTTGCATAAGTAGCTGCTTCCACTTCTGCATCTGTGATTGGAGGCAGGCCCAGTTCACGGAACAGTCCCTGAAGGGCACGGGCTGCTTTGTTGCGGGCTTTCAGAACATCCTCTTCACGTACCGGCTGCAGACCGCCGTCTATCTTCATATCGCGCTGGATAATATTCCAGTCGTCATAATCTTCTGCATCCCAGTTTGATCCGGCAAACATATTGTCATAGTTAGGCGTAGCGGAATAACCGGAGCATATGTAGTCTGTTCCTGAGAAGAACTGAGGCACGCTGCGGGCCACACGACGCAGATCGGAATGAGTAAAAGTCTGGTCGTTGGATGTGGTGGATTCCAGATCCAGAAGCATTGCAATCAGGTTCTCAGCTGCAATTGCACGGATACCGCCAGGTACGCCGGCCGGTACGCCTACACAGGATACGGAACCGTTCTGTGTTCCCTGTACGCCTGCGCCCTTGGTAATTGCCAGGCAGCGGGCTTCCAGATACAGCATGGATTTGCCTTCTGCATAACCCATCTGAACTTCAGAACCTGTACCGGAGGTGAAACGCATCTTCAGGCCGCGGCTTGCATAGCAGCTTGCCAGGAATGCTTTTGAATAAGGAGTGTCGTCGCCGTCCATAAATACCGGCTCTGTGCCGTATACGGAAATTGTCTCAGCATAAGTGGTGAAACCGCGCATACCAAGCATTAACTCTGTAGCTTCCTCCAAAGCGCACTGTGTCATAACTCCGGGACGTCCTACCTGAGCGCCTACCATAATGGCAATTGCATTAAAAGGCGCATAACGCGCAATACCAACGGTTGTCTCCATCTCAGCGAACCCGCGTACGCCGGCTTCTGCAGCGTCGGCAGCAATCTGAACCGGATTATCCTTAACGTTTGTAACATGACACTGGTTTGCAGGCATCAGGCGGGCACGCATCTTTGACATACCCATCATGATTTCTACTATGGTCATCTTTCCTACAACCTCGGTAAGCTTTGCCGGGGTAATGGAAAGGGTAATATCCAGAATTTCTTTACGGGAAACATTGATGTCCACAATCTTGCGGGCGATTTCCAATGAATCAAGCGCCATAGCCTTTTCCGCATTCTCCAGACGGATGGCATGATCCGCAATAAATGTATCCAGCATATCAAAATCAGCGCGGCATTTGCCGTCTAACTCTGTCACACGTCCATTTTCAATCTTAATGCTTGGAGTAGGATCGAAAGGGCTGTTCATGGCAATCAGACCAACTTCCGGCCACTCTTTGACGTAACCGTCCTGATTTACCGGGCGGTTCGCCAACACTTCAAAACGTTTTGATTTCATAGCTTACAGCTCCTTCCTGAATTAAAGAATGTAAGGGGTAGTCGTTGATTTCAGTTCCTCATCCGGCGCCAAAGTCTTCAATAACTGAAGTCCAACGTCACGCGCTGCGATAATAGCCTGTTTTACTGCACCGGAATCTCCGGAGAAGAAGTAGTTCACTTCGTTGGAGAAACTGGTTCCGCCGTTGCCGGGCGTTGCAAGAGTTACGCCGTCAATGGTTGCAGCCTTAGAAGCAGCGTCTGCTAAAACTACGCCGATACCTGCCGGAGCGCCAACTGTGATGCCGAATGCCTTACCGAGAGGCGCACCCCAAACTTTATTTAAAACATAAGAAGCGCGGGCGCTGTACTGGAATTCCAGATGTCCTGCACTGTTGCCGTATACGTCGCCCATAGTACGCGGAATCTCACGTAAGCAGACTTCTACTGCACGGCGGGCGTCAGATACATCTTCAGCCCCGAAAATAATCAAAGAACCATGGCCTGCTCCTCCTTCGGTGTCACGAGGGCACTCTACCAGAAGGCATTCACTGTTGGTTGCTTTTACTGCTTCATCAGCGGCAAAAATCTGGGGACCTGCACCAACACGGTCACTGATAATACCAATTGCACGGTATTTCGGATCAATCTTAAGAGCTTCATGAACCTGATGATCAAGGTTTGCGATAACCAGTCCGATTGTATGGCCCATTGTTGTGCCTACATACTCTGTCAGGTTGCATTTGGGCGAAGCAGCCGGTTCTTTGCTGCACTCCTCTGCAGGAGAAGCAATGGCTCCAAGCCTCTTCATAACTTCTTCCATGATGTTGTTGTTCAATTCATCCATGTGTTTTCCCTCCAAATTAATATTTTTGCTATTTCAGCATTCTCACAAAAGCGGTGGGTTTCCTCATTATGAATCCCGTAATTATTCCATATGCGGAAGGATCTTCTCCACATCTGTATGCGGTCTCGGGATTACGTGGCAGGAAACAACTGTTCCAACTTTTTCAGCGGCAATAGATCCGGCGTCTACAGATGCTTTCACTGCTCCTACGTCACCGCGTACCATAACGGTTACTAAACCGGAACCGATCTTTTCATATCCGACCAGGGCAACGTTTGCAGATTTAACCATAGCATCAGCAGCTTCGATAGCGCCTACCAGACCTTTTGTTTCTACCATACCAAGGGCTTCTCTTTGCATTTTGATTCCTCCTTGTAATGTTCTGCGGCGCATTCGTCAGTTTGATTACGATCAGCGCACACAATTGGTTAATTTGTTGCTATTTTCTATTATACTAAAAACAGACTTGTACTTTCTTGTCGTTGTCAGAGACTTTTTTGTCTAATGTTTTGTTTAATTTGCACAATGATTCTTTTTAGCACAAAAACTGCTTTTTGCAATCAGTACATTTTTCCAAGATACGGTTTTTGCTGCACGAAAAAACCGGCCTCCCTGCCTGTAAGGCAGAGCTGCCGGCTCCGTATTCTATAAACTTTAACCTGTAATCTGCTTTATAATAGCTGCTGCTTCTTCCTCACTGGCTCTGCGGGGATTGGTGGCATATGTGGCGTCCGCAAGGGCCGCTGACACAAGCTCCTGCTGCAGTGTTCTGACCTTTGTCAGATCCGCTCCCCACTCCTTTAAAGTGGCAGGAATCTTTAACGTGCGGTTCAAACGCTCTATCTCCCGAATCAGATTAGATACTCCCAGGCGGACATTTGCCGCCGGAATGTCTAAAATTTTTGCGATCCGCTGATACTTTCTTGCTGCCACAGAGTATTCTCCTCCTGCCACATGGGATAAATCCGCATTGAAAGCCATAACCTTCGGCAGAAGCATCGCATTAATACGTCCGTGGGCGATATGCAGCTTCCCGCCCACTGCATGGGCCAGACTGTGATTAATCCCCAATCCGGCAGAATTAAACGCCAGCCCCGCCATGCAGGAAGCATTCTGCATCTTCGTCCGGGCAAGCAAATCCCCGCCGTCCTTATAAGCCAGGGGTAAAAATCTGAAAACCAGGGAAATGGCCTTCTCGCACATCGCATCGGAAAAATCATTGGCATTGGCTGACACATAAGCCTCCAGAGCATGGGTAAGCACGTCCATACCGGCGTCCGCCGTAACAGAGGCAGGAGCGCTTGCCGTAAGATAAGGATCTAAAATCGCTACCGGAGGGCGCAGAGCCTGACTGTCCAACGGATATTTCACCCCTCTGGCGCTGTCTGTAATCACCGCATAGTCTGTCACCTCAGAGCCGGTGCCGCTTGTGGTAGGCACAGCAAAACATTCCATCTTGTCAGTCTCAACCTGAAGGGCTATCTTGGCAATAGCGCGGATAGCCTTGGCCGCATCTATGGTAGAACCGCCGCCAACGGCAATCACTGTCTCTGCCCGGCACTCCTCAAAAGCCTTCACGCCTGCCGCCACCACCTCAATGGGCGGATCAGGCACCACGCCGTCAAATACGCTGACTTCACAATTGGTTAAATAGGAAATCACTCTCTCTATCGCCCCTATCTCTACCATAAAGCGATCTGTTACAATAAGAACCCTCCGTTCTTCCACCCGGCGCAGACGTTCCAGAGCGCCTTCCCCGAAAAATATCCTGGTACTGAAACTAAATTCCTGCATCATAACCTCCATTCCGCCGCCAATGCCTGCAGGCACAGTTCTGCCTTCTCCTCATGATCTGCGCTGCAGGTTCAGCCCGTCTTTTTGCCGCAATAAATCTCCCTGTACTCTGTAGGCGTCATCCCCACTTTGCGTTTGAAAGCCTTGCTGAAATAATTGGCTTCGCTGTAAGAAAGCTCATAGGCAATGCTGATAACCGGCATATCCGTGTCCGCAAGCATTTCCCGAGCAACTTCTATTTTACAATCCGTCACATATGTAATAAAATTGACCCCGGTGATTTTCTTAAAAACCCTGCTGAAATAATAAGAACTCATATTTGCATAGTCCGCGGCCTGGTCCAGGCTGATGCCGCTCTTGATGTTGCGGTCGATATAATTAAGTATCCTCTGCTCGCTGCCCACCTGATAACTGGAATCTTCCGTAAGTGTGTCAAAAATAACGTTAAGCATCTTTTTCAGCACAAGATAAGTATCATATTTCTGCGTCTGCTGATCATACCGAAGCTTAAACTTCTCCATAATTCCCGCCAGTTTCATCTGGACTGCAGGCCCCAGGGGATCTCCCAACTGCACAAGCCCCTCGGCAAACCGAAGCGCCTGGAACCGAATTACACTTTTATTATGGATATCTTCATGAAGAGAATCAAGGTAATCTTTTGCAACATCTGTGCACTTTTTATAACAAAAAACCCGCATCTGCTCCGCCAGCAGCTTCAGATACCGCTCCCGCCGCTGCTGCTCCCTGTCATCTGATATCAGAGAGGAATCCCGCTTTAACGCCTGTACGGCTGCCAGAAGCCATGCAGGGCGGCAGGGCTTAAGCAGATAATCCTGCAGGCCCAGGCGCCAGACGTGAGGCGCAATGTCGGAGCGAACGCCTACAGAAGTGACCAGAATCGGAGTGTCCGGAGACATCTGCCTGGCCTGCGCAAGCATATCGCAGCGGCGCAGATCAAATCGGGGCACATCGGCAATCAGCAGATCCACATCCCCTTCCCGCAGCAGCTTTATGGCCGACTCTTCTTCTGAGGCAAGGACAATCTCTGCAGATTCCAGTCCTTCCGACAAAATACTCCTGGTAATTTCCCGTTCCAACTGATTTTCATTCAGCACTAAAATCTGACCCATGCGATGCGCACCTCCTTATCCTTCCTTCTTCTGAGGCAGACGGAAGCTGACCATATATCCCGCCTTTCCATCCTCCCTGGGACTGACGGAAAGTCCGCACCTTTTTCCAAAAATCCTCTTCAGGCTCCGATCCGAATCATGAAGGGAAAAACCTTCCTCCTGGGAAGAAGCGCCCACCTGCGCATTCATTTCCTCCAATGTGATTCCCTCATTATTGCTGACCACCCGGACAATTACATCTCCCTGATTTTCCTCAGCAAATATTTCTATTTCACGTTTCTCTCCTGCCCCGGCTCCCTGCACGGACAGTCCTACTAACGGTTCCAGCACCATGTAAGGACAGTTCACATCCCAGAATTCCTTCGGCACAGAAATACTGTAGCAAATCGCCTCTCCCTCCCAGGCCTTCTGAATGCGCAGCAGCGCCCCCACATAACTCAGTTCCTCTCCCAATGTGGAAATTTGATGATCCGATTCTGTGACATATCGCATAATATCTGCAAAATCATAAGCTGCTGCTTCCGTTTTCACGGCTTTTTCCTGGAAAGCCAGCTGTGAAATCACGTTCATCACAAAGAAAAAATAACGAAGCCTCCCCTGCTGCTTCATATTGATCAGTTCACGCTTCTGAAAAGAAAACTCCTGATTGGAATAAGATTTCCATTCCTCCACCGGTTCCATCCCGGCCACTTCCATATCCCGATCCGCCCGTCCTCCGGTCTGCATCATAAATAAAATCAAATCATGCAGTAATGTCACCGCCGACTTAATCTTCTCGTAAGAAACTCTCTGTGTCTCATTGTAAGCTTCGTTCAAAGCCTTGTCGTTGCGCCAGTTCATCTTGACCGGCAGAATATCCTCCAGTTCCTCTTTCTCATCCCGGCATAACCGTATCTGTCCGCCCATCAGAGAACCCATATAAATCCCGTCATAAATTAAGGGCAGCGCGAAATCCACCAGCCCCGCATGGCAGCGGTAAATATAGGGCTGACCTGTAATCGCGGCCTGAAGGCCGCCGTGGGCGTCGCACTGCTTGCACATTTCATAAAAATCCTGATGTTTCCGTCCCATCTGGCAATAGGGGGTAAAGCCGCTGTAATGTGTAATTGGACACCCCCGATAGTCCACTGTCACAAAAGCCAGGCCCATAGCCTTAGAGCAGTCATCCTGCAGCATTTGAAGAATACCTATGTCGATATAATCAGATATTTTTTTCGATACCTTCTTCGATTCTTTCACCATTAATTCCATCTCCCAGAAAAATCCCCACCTTCATTGACTGCAGGTTTCAAATAAACACAAAAACGCAGCCTGCATGAATCATTCCTAATGCTTTTATTATAACAAAATATTCCCCTAGGTACAATTCTTTTTTCGTCCCGGCTCCTGTTATAGTGGAAATATTTTGCATATGAAAGCCCTTGGCTTCCATAGCATGGATGGCCATGCGGCCCGCCGGACGGCAGGCTGAGTATGATGAGGGTTTACTGTGAAAGCCCCTGGCTTCCATAGCATGGATGGCCATGCGGCCCGCCGGACGGCAGGCTGAGTATGATGAGGGTTTTGTAGCAAATAGAACCTCTGTTTTCCGGTTACTCCTAATCAAAATCGGCGTCTGTCACAAATCCTGCCTGTTCCAATAATTTTTTTGCCTTTCTGGCATTTTGGTATCCGTAAATTTCCATCTGGCCGCCTCTGGTGTGAACGGTCTCTGCAAACCCTTCACCCATCTGCACATTGTCCATAAAAATCCCATCTGACGGCTCTTTTAAAATACCTCCGACTTTCCCATTTTTTTCACGTCCTGTTTCATCCTGAAGCTTCAGGGTTAACTGCTGATAATCCTTCCTCCACCTTTCCATCTGGCCTGTACTGGGAGGATATCCCTGCCGGTCTGTGAATCGCTGAAAGCTGTCTGTTCCAAAAAACAGTACCGGAGTATTTCCCAGAGCAAACGTCTCTGTTACCTCCTTCCACTTCCCCGGAAATTCCTGCAGCTCCACACCGAAAATCTCTGCTTCCATGGTATATTCCCCCAGTTTTATTGTAACTCTTACAGTATCAGCAGGATCAAATCTGCAGATACCGGAAATTTTCTTAAATTCCTCTGCTGTTTCCTGGGTCAGTTCCAAGGCTGACTGAATGGAAAATTTATAGATTTTCTGCTCTTTAAGATAAGACTGCCATTGTCCCCAGAGGAAAAACGCCGTCCATCCAACGGCCATGCAAACCACAATATTTTTATAAATATTCCGCTCTCTCATTCGCCTGTTCCTTATCTGTAATTGTCCAAAAGGGATCTCACTGCCGGTCTCAGGGATTTAACCCCATCTGCCTGTTTTTTATTTGCAGCTGTCCGCCCGCTTCCTATAGTGGCTCATTCTCAGATACAGCCAACAGATGATAAGAATCAGCACAATCAGGATCAAAATTATAATAGTTATCCACCACTGATTGGTTTTGGGCGCCTCTTTTTCCACTTTTAATTCCACAATCTGAGGTTTTTTAATGGAGGTATACACTTCCTGGCTCTGTTCTGTCAGCTCTCCCTGTTCATTCTCATAGGAAAAAATCACGGTTCCTGCGGTCTCCCCGTATTTTTTACCGTCCTCATCTATGATATTGCCCTCATAATCCATATTCAGCGTTCCGGCAAATACCTTAATTTCACCATCTGCGGAGGTTCCGGCTTCCACTGTTCCCAGAAACAGTTCTTTATCCGGAAACAGCCCTTTTCCCTCTAAACGCACCTTCACATTGTAAAGGACTGCAAGACCCGTATTCTGAATCTGAAACGTCAGAAAATCCGTGTCAGCTTCATAAATGCTCTCGGGAAAAGACAAATTCACAAGCTCTGCCCGGGGAATCTGGCGGATGGACAGATTTACTGTTTCAGAAGAAGTGTAGGCATTTCCTTTTTTATCCTCATATTCAAATTGAAACTGTAAAGACACCGGCTCTGCCGGGGCTTTTTTGCCCACTGTAAGATTCTGGGACAGCTCCACGGCGGTTCCTGCCCCCATCCGGGAAAAATACCAGGAAGTTTTTTCAAGTATAATATCCTTGTTTTCTGACAAAAGGGTAATTTTCATATTTTCCAATGACTGGCTGCTGCTGCAGTTTTTCACTGAAACAGACCAGGGCGTACTGCTTCCTGCAGACACGTCGCCGCCCTGCAGGCTGTTTGCCGAAATCATTACCCGGGGCTGATGGGTGATTTCTGCTGCCGGATCGGAGCCCTGTCCCATAGAGCCTGCATCTTCTCCCGTATCCGGCGGAACCATTTCGTCTGTTCTTTCAGTTTCATCAGAAAAATCTGTGTGTTCTGGTTCCTCCCCGGAAGATGATTTCCCGTCTGTTATTTCCACGTAAATGGTAAAATCCTGCCGGAAAACCGTATCCTCTGTCTGGGCCTGAACAGACAGGCGAAGGGGATACTGCCCGTTGATTCTGTCCTCTTTTAATTTAATCTGGCACTGATACAGATAAACGCCGTCCTCCGACTGTTTTACTTTTTTCTGATAATTTTTATAATAAAAAGGGCTGTTTTCTTCCCGCTCAAAGGAAATTCCCACAATCATTCTGTCTGATTCCAGTTTTGCCTTCGTTGTAAAAGGCACCACAAGAAACATGGTATTTTTCCGAATGGAAGGCTCGTAGCCTTTGGAGAAAGAATGCTTCATTCCCTCGTATTTCCGGTTGGTTTCTATGGAAATCATATGTTCCTGCTTTTTGCTTTCCTCAGAAGGACTGAGATTTGCCGCCTTTCCTGTTTCAGTAAAAAACAGGCTGAGATTCAGCATCATACAGCAGAAAGCGGCAAAATTTCTGAGACATTTTCCCTTTGTTCTTTTCATGGCTCCTGTATCCTCCCTCCGTCCATTTCATAGACCTTATCGCACAAAATCCGAATATCTTCACTGTTGTGGCTGGCCAGAAGAATTGTTTTTCCCTGCTCCTTTAATTCCAACAGCAGCGTGCGGATATCCTTCACCCCATGCTTATCCAGTCCGTTAAATGGTTCATCCAAGATTAAAAAGTCCGGATCTTCCATAATTGCCTGGGCAATGCCAAGACGCTGACGCATCCCTAAGGAATATTTCGAGACAGATTTTTTCAGTTCCGGATCTAATCCCGCTTTCTGAATGGCGGCGCGTATTTCAGTTTTGGTAATCCTTCCTTTCAGCCCCGCCAAAATTTCCAGGTTGCGGATTCCGCTTAAATTTGTCAGAAATCCTGGGGTTTCAATAATAACGCCGATGCTTTCCGGAAAATCAATTTCTGTTCCGATGATTCTGCCCTTTACCCGAATGGTTCCTTCCGTAACAGGCATAAAGCCGCAGATGCATTTCATTAAAACTGTTTTACCGGAACCGTTGTTGCCGGATATTCCGTAAACTTTTCCCTGTTCCATCGTTACGTTAATGTCAGAAAGTACGGTATCTTCACCGAATTTTTTAGTTACATGGCTGATTTCGATATAGGGGGGCATTGGCATTCCTTTCTATCAATAAAATAAATCTGTTTCTTAATTAATTTCTTTTATGCGGTGATTCAGCAAAAGACTGTGGCACAACAGGGCCGCTAAGGAAAATACCAGTAAGAATATCCAGATTCCCATGCCGTCTGCTCCCCAGTTTTCCTGGCACACCACCCATTCTTTGGGGTACATGGCATACATTTTGGGCAAATAGCGGTCTTTTAAAATAATCAGCAGATAGTAGCTAACAAAGGGAAGTCCGTACGCCATATAGTAATTTCGGAAAACCACGCCGAAGATTCCCGCAAATTCCGCTATGATTCCTCCGATGATGCTGAGTCGGAGAAGCAGAAGAATATTCTTCCAGACCGTTTCCCAGGAAATGGCTCCCTGCAATTCCAGGGGATATATTAACAGAAAGCAGAGAAGCAGCGCTGATATTCCGCTTATAAAAACAGGCAGAAAACCTCCGGCATAAATCTGCAGTGTTTTCCGTTTTACATATTCCATCCGGCTGATTCTTACAATATAAAATTTCAGAAATCCGCAGGAGGATTCTCTCACATAGGCTGCGCCTGAAGATAGGGAAGCGGCAATGGGAATCAGAAACAGCAACACCTGGGAATCTAACGCAGTCTGATAAAATTTCAAAAAACTGCCCTGGCTCAGCGGATATTGGATTTCGTAGAACTGAAACCCCAAAACCATTCCCAGAAAACACAGAAACGCTGCAGCCCAAAAGCCTTTTTCCTGTAATAATTCTTTCATTTCCGTTTCCTTTCTCACTGAAACTGCTGCATTTGAAACACGTTTTCTCAGCCAATCTGCTTATTCCCCGGTAAAGGAGCTGAAATTATATTTTTTCAGAGTGTGAAAAGAAAGACCTGACAGACACGCCAGAATCACCAGAAATATCATACAGGACTGCCCAATGGAGGGCAGCACGTCATATCCAAAATCATGCATCCCGTAAGTGGCATGATTCAAAGGACTGATCCATCCGGTGATTCTCCGTACCAGAAACATCTCATATTCTTCTTTGCGGAGAATTTTGGCCAGAATTTCCGGATTCAGCAGAAAACCAAACAGACTGTAGGATAATCCTGCAAAGATTGCCGCTTTTTTGCCAAGTTTCATCTGAAAATACAGCATCAGAAAACTTAACGTCAGGGCATAACACACAAGCAGCGCCATAATCTGCATACTGCAGGAACAGGGGGTTGTGCTTTCCATCACTTTCACAGTGGAGGGAATGGACAATTTCTTTCCCATCTGGGAATAGGCTAAAAGAGCCGCCGTTTTACTCCAGATATTTCCCGGATACGTCTTTTGCATACAGAGCAGGCTGGTAACCAGAATCACATAAAGCATATACAAAGCCGTCACCAGAAAAATATAAAACAGCTGTGCGAAAAGCCACCGGCTCTTTCTCATCCGAAGCAGCATATAAGGCGTAAAAGGGCTTAGCTTGGGCAAATCCAAAAACAGCAGAATCAGCAGCAGGGAGCACAGAAGAATGGCTGTGGCGTCCCCGAATGTCCAGATAAACGGCTCCAAAGCCTGCATGGGCGATTCATAATAATCCGCCACCATCATTGCCCGATCGCTTAAGAAAAAACACAGGATAAAGGAAAACAGGAAGGTGATAATCACCCTGGGATTTTTAAAAAACCCCAGGAAGTTCCACCTGACTGCCGCTGCCACCTGTTTTACAGCTTCCATAGCCCATTTCCCCTTTCTCTGTCTAGCTCTCTGAAAATCTCTGCTGTATTAGAGCATGTTTGAAAAATGCTCTAATACCCCAGTTCTCTGTCTATAATGGTTCCGTCTACTGCATTTATCGTCAGCAGGCTCTGATTAGAATGTTCACCGCTGTCTTTGCTTGTATAGTCCACAGATTCCGAGTCATAACCTCCGAAAAAATCCCAGGCCGGCACCAGTATCCCGGATTTGCTGTCTACGGTCGGATCATAAATCCTGGTGTAACCCAATGTGATTTTTCTGACGTGGTAAGTAAGCTTATTGTAATAATCCAGCATATCTGCATTGGTAATTTCCATCATCTGCTCATATATCTTTATAATGCTTTCAAAATCCATCAGCTCCACATTTTTGGTCTGAATTTCTCCAACGGTATAAGGATTGTAAATTTCCACTCTCTCAATTCCGCCGCTTCCCACCACTACCTCACACCGCTCATAACTCCAGGGAATCAGGGTACTGTTATGATCCTCCAGGCTTCCCCCATAGGCATCCGTAAAGGTAACAGCCGCTCCGTCCAGTACTCTGGTAAAGTAAAAGACATATCCTGCATCCTGAACATCTTCTTCTTTTATTTCATAACTGCTGCAGTAAAGAGAATAATCCCAGCTAGTAACTTCCCAGTCCCATCCCAACTGTTGAATTTTCTCCTTTGCCATTTTTTCAGCATCTTCATAAGAAATTTTTACCAGGCTTTTCACCGTATCTTCTGACAGGGAATGGGAATCTGTCTCTCCATCGGCAGATCTGTTTTCCGTATCCATGGCATACCTTCCGTCCTTCCATCCAGTGGTATTAAAATCCCGGAAACTCTGAGGCCCCTCCTCCTGAGTCTGAATCAGTATTCTGACGTCTGAGGTATGGGCGTCATTGCCGCTGATTGTGTAGCCGTAAATTCCCTGATCTGTTTCCGCTACGCCGTAAAACCTGTTTTCATCTACCTTAGTCACATTTTCTCCATTGGTAGTATCCACCCATTCTAAGCCGAAGGACGGAACCACTTCCTGTTTCTCTATCTGTTCCGGCGCATCCGCCATACTTATCTCATCGCCTTCAATAGCAGCGTCTATGTCAAAAGACAGATTGCCTTCATCGTCTGTTCCCCAGTGATAGGGGTCCAGGTTTCCTTCCGCCTTCCACTTCTTCAGCATGGTAATATCCTTCTGGTAATCTTCCTTCGTCCATGTATTATAACTGTAACCGTGATAGAACTTCGCATTTTCAAAGAAAGTGTTTGTAATCTGATCAATTAATTCCTGATCCACTTCTCTGGCTGATACCTGATAGGTATTCATGGCATCCACTTTGGGGAGCACAATTTCTGCATCGGTATCAACGGTAATCTTGCCTCCTTCATATTCCATCTGATTCTTATATGATTTGGGCGCTTTTACAATTTCGTTGATTTTTCCTTCTTTTTCTTCGGCGGCTTCTTCCGTATCCAAACTGTCTTTGGTTTCTTTGGAATCCTGGTTTCCTGTTTCGTTCCCATCTTTTTCAGAAACTTCTTCATTGCTCTCATAATTCTTGATATTGTCTGCGCTTTTTTGCTTTACAATGGATTCTTTGGGCGTTTCCTGGCATCCCGCCAGAATGATAAGCAGCCCCGCCGCAAAAACTGCCCTGCATCTGTTTCTGAATGTTGTCAAAATCACCTTTTTTCTTTCATAAATTTTCCCTTTTCCTTCCCGCTGATTTCTCAGCTTTTGTATATTTTTTTATTTTTAATATCCCAGCCCCCTGTCAATAACTGTTCCGTCTATGGCATTAATGGTCATAAAGCTCTGTCTGGAGTGTTCTCCATTATTTTTTTCATGATGTCCGTCAATTTCTGAATCAATTCCCCCGAAAAAGTCCCACACCGGAACTATAATTCCGGAACGATTGTCTACCACAGGCTCATAAATTCTGCTGTAGCCCAAGGTTATTTTGTTAATATGATATGTTCTCTGTGCTTCAAATTTTGTTATATCTGCATTGGAAACTTCCATCATTTGTTCATAAATTTTCACAATGCTGTCAAAATCCATCAGTTTCACATTTTCAGTCTGAACCTCGTCTATATGATAAGGATTATAAATTTCCACTTTCTGAATTCCGTCATCTCCTACAATCACTTCGCATCGTTCATAGCTCCACGGAACTAAGGTACTGTCCATATCCTCCAGACTGCCTCCATAAGAATCTGTAAAGGTAACAGGCACGCCGTCTAACATCCGGCTGAAACAAAACAGATATCCGCCGTCCACAATATTGTCTTTTTCTACATCCCCTTCTCCCCGTTTAAAGACCGTATAATCCCAATCATAAACTTCCCAGTCCCAACCCAGCTTCTCAATTTTTTCTCTGGCAATTTTCTCTGCGTCCTCATAAGAAATATCTGTATATTCTTTGAGTTCTTCTTCTGTCATGCCTTTAAAGTTTTCTCTTTCGCAGTCCATCAGATATCTTCCTTCCACCCAGAACGTGCTTTGCCGTGGATCAGGCAAATCATCCCTCATTTTCTCGATGGAGAATTTAACATCTGCAGACAAACTTCCTGAAATAATGTTATAACTGTAATTCCCCTGATCTGTTTCTGCAAAGCCGTAAAATGAATCTTCATCCACTTGTATTTCGCCTTCTTCCCCTTTTTCAGAACTCCATTCCAGGCCAAAGGAAGGCTTCACTTCCCTTTTGGTTACTTCATCCGGGGCATTTGCCATATCTTCTTCATCTCTTGCAATCTGTTCGTCAATGTTAAAATACAGTTCTCCGTTCTCATCTGTTCCATATTCGTAAGGGTCCATATTTCCTTCCGCTTTGTACTGCTTCAGCCTTGTAATATCCTCCTGATACTGCTCTTTCGTCCACTGGCTGTAACCGGAAGCATGATAGAATTTAGCTCCCTCAAAAAATGCATTGGTTACCTTGTCTATCAATTCCTGATTCACTTCTACGGCAGATACCTTGTAGGTGTTCATGGTATCTGCGTCTGGCAAAATGACTTCTGCATTGGTATCAATTACCAATCCGCCTTTTTCGTATTCTGCATGATTCTGATAAGTATCCGGCGCCTGGAGCATATCTTTGATTTTATCTTCAACGCTTTCATATTCTTTGACGCTGTCTGCGCCCTTCTGCTTTACAATGGTATTCCCGGGTGTTTCCTGACAGCCGGATAATATGCCGATACACAGCACTGATGCAAGAATTGCTATATGTTTTTTCTTCATATTAAATCCTCCTGTTCTTATATTTCATAGTAACAGGTTATCTTTTTGAAATATTCACTCAGTTGTAAAGGTTTGGTAAAGGATTTTTCTTTCTGAGAATGATTCATTGACGCTCTAATCTAACAGAAATCTTCGTTCCTTCTCCCAATCTGCTCTCAATTTTCATGGTTCCGTGATGCACCACCGCAATCTGATCACAGAGTGCAAGGCCCAGTCCCATATTTCCGCTTTTCCTGGAACGGGACTTATCCACGCGATAAAAAGCTTTCCGGACTTTATCCACTTCTTCCGGGGGAATTCCACACCCTTCGTCTCTCACCCAGAGGGAATCCTCATCTGCTCCCAGATAAATCCGGCTGCCGGGCTCAGACGCCATAATACTGTTGTTTATCAGGTTAATCAAAAAGCTTGTCATCAAATCTTCATCCAGTTTCCTGGTTTTTCCCTGATAATTCCCCTCCCGCATCAGTTGAATCCCTGTTTCCTGCAGCCTGTGGGACATATTATCTTCCACTGCTTCAAAGAGATGCTCGAGAGATACCTCCTGCAGCATCACTTTGCATTCCGCTTCATACAGTCTCGTTAATTCCATCATTTTCTCTGTCAGACGGGACAGCCTGCCGCTTTCCTGATTAATATAACGCAGGGATTTCTCCTCCTGCTCAGGGGATAACTTTACGTTCAGAAGGGTTTCTGAATACCCTTTGATGGCTGTCAGCGGGGTCTTTAATTCATGGGACATGCTTCCGATTAACTGTCTCTGGGTTTCGTTAATTGCCTGCAGGGGTTTTGTAATTTTCTTAATCAAAAATACTAACAGCGCTGCCATCGCCAGGGAGGCCCCGCAGGAAATCAGAAGCTCCTGAATCATCAGATCCCGGCTTTTATCATAAATATAAGTGACATCCACTGCATAAAATATGGAATAATTGGAAGATTTCATCCGGTAATACCTGACCGCATCCTTTTCAAAAAACACCAGAATATATCTGCCGCCGCTTTTCTCTAACACACAATTTATGGGACTTTCTATATTCTTTACATTAACATTCTTCACATCAAATTCATAAGGGCTGTCATTGTACAATTCCTCTTCTTCTTTATATAACGCTGAATTTTCCGGCATATTTTCCCGAAAACAGTAGATGATTACATGATCTGACAACTGAGACTTTAAGTTTGCATTAGACAGCTTCTGGCTGAAATTCCCGGAAGCATTTTCATAGATTTTACGTTCTTTTTCTTTCATCAAATCAATTTTTTCCTGACGACTGGTAAAAATTACATAAAACGAAAAAATCTGCGCCAACACAAAAAGCATGGTTGACGCAGTAAATGCAATTTTCTTAATCATATCCATCGGTATCCCTCCACCCGGTATCTCCATTGATGTTCGGCTGCTGCATGAAGTTTCTGTTCATGGAACTTCCATTCGATATCCTACCCTTGGCACAGTAATTATCACATCGGAAAAATCCAGTTTTTTGCGGATATTTCCCACATGCACATCAACCGTCCGGCTCTCTCCCTGAAAATCCACGCCCCAGAGAATATTCAAAATCTGATCTCTTGTAATGACCCGGTTCCGATATTTCCAGAATACCAGAAGGCAGTCAAATTCCATGGGCTGCATGGGGATTTCTTTTCCGCTTTTTAATACGGTTCTCTTCTTTTCATTGATGATCACGTCACGGATTCGGATTTCCTCTGTCTCTTCTCTGCCGCATCGTTTCAATACATTGTCTATGCGGACTAAAAGCTCCAGCATCTCAAATGGTTTTACAATATAATCTTCCGCTCCGCTTCTTAAGCCCTTTACCTTACTGGGCAAATCTCCTTTGGCTGTCAGGTAAATCACAGGGATTCTGTGTTCCTTCAGTTCCTCCAACAGTTCAAATCCGTCTTTTCCCGGAAGCATAATATCCAAAAGGGCCAGGGAGTAATCGTCCTGTTCTTTTAAATGGCGGCTGAATTCATTGCCGTCAAAAAAAGGAACCGGATTGTAGCCTGCAATTTCAAGATTCATGCAGATTAGATCGTTGATGGGCGGTTCATCTTCTATCACTAATATCTTTTTCATATTATCACCAAGTCTATTATAGCGAAGATTGGAAAAGAAAGCGAGAGGGATTTGTAAAGGTTTTGTAAAAGTGTTTTCAAAATTTTTATGAAGTTGTGTTATAATAAGTTTACAAAGATACGGTTTTTGGAATTCTATGGATATTCAAAATAATCTGAAAACGAGGAAGAAAATATGTTAAATATTGTGATATGTGATGATGAGAAAGGAACATGTGAGGAATTAAAAGACATATTGATCAATCATGCGTCCAGGAATCAGACGTCTTATCATATAGAGACTTACTATACAGGAACAAATTTGTCAGAGGCTTTGATGAATCATAACAGAGCAGACATTCTTTTTCTTGACATTGCGCTGCCCGGAGTGGATGGAATTAATGTAGGAAAAATGATCCGGAATACGATAGGCGATGAGCAGACAGTCATAGTCTATATTTCGTCAAGCAAATCCTATGCGTTGGAGCTGTTTCAAAACCGCCCCTTTGATTTTCTGACAAAACCGCTGGAAGAAGAAAAAATAACGTCTGTCATGGATAAAATCCTCCAGTTCCTGAGAAAAAACGTCTCTTTTCTGGAGTTTCGAAACAAAGGGAAATTGTATAAGATACCCTATAGAGACATCCTTTATCTGCAGAGTGAAAAAAGGAAAATCAGGGTGGTGACAGTGAGGGGGATAAAAGAGTATTATGGAAAGTTAAATGAAACGGAGGAACTGCTTCCTGCCGACACTTTTTTGAAAATACATAAATCTTATCTTATCAATACGTATTTCGTAGAAACTTATACATACGAACAAATTACAATGGTTGACGGCAGCGTGCTGAATATCAGCCAGCCGCAAAGACCTTACGTAAGAAAGAAAATTTTGGAGAGTGAGAGGAGAAAATAAAATGGGGATTAAGGGGATATTACTGAGCATAACGGCCAATGCCGTTCGAACTGCTGCCATTAAAAAAATGGTTGACACATTTGCAGACAAAAAAGTCTGTCTTTGGAAATTCCATTGGATATTATATCTGTTTTTCTGGGGATTTACCAGCACAATTTACCACCTCTTTTATGATCCGCTTTTTAACCTTTTATGCAATATCCTGGGGCTTATTCTAGTACTTTTGCCATATTACATAAAGACTTCGAGAAAAGCGCTTACCGTGTTTTTGATTTATGGGATCAATGCTTTGGACGACAGTATCGTAGTATTTACTTTTTCAAAGTATCAGTACGGAAACTCTGTGAATCCCCTGCAGGAATATGTTACAAGTCTGGTGATGTTTCTGGCTGCAATGATTATGGAGAGGACGATAAGGGCAGAAAGAGACTCTGCCCTTCCTGTCAGATATCAAGCTTCGCTGGGAATTGTTCCTGTTATAAGCATAGGAGTTATTTTTTACGTGGTAAAGATGGGGGAGCAGTTCAGGGGGGTTGTTTTTTTACAGCGACAGGGCTGCTGATCATTAATATCTTAAATATATATATCTATCAGTCATTAATTCAGTTTTATTCCACATACATGGAACAAAAAATGCAGGAACCAATCATGCATATATACGCCCAGGAATTAGAGAGCATACAGGAATCTCAAAAAAATGAAAAAACCTTATGGCATGATATAAAACACCATATCATTGAATTGAAAATGCTGCTGAAAGAAAAAAAGATTCAGGAAGCGCAGGAATATCTAAAAGAGATGGAACAATTTATGACAGGCTCCCATGAGACAGCAGCTACGGGAAACCAGGAAGTGGACGGCATTCTGGAGTATATGATAAAGAGAGCAAACAGAACATTAAAAGAAGTGAACGTGCAGATAAATATTCCAGAAGGGATGTTCCATGGAAATTTTAAATTATGCACCATTTTGGGAAATCTGCTGGATAATGCAATTCGGGAATCGCAAAAAACAGAACGCAGCTATTTGAACGTTGAAATATACGTAAAATCCGGCATTCTTTTTCTGTTTATAGAAAACAGCTATTCCGGCAATATCATCAAACGAAAAGAAACATTTAAGACAACTCAAAAAGATGCGGCCCGTCATGGAATCGGGCTGGAAAATGTCAGGAAAATGATAGATATGTGCGGGGGAGAGATTAATATAAGTAACACGGAAGATATCTTTAAGGTGGAAGCGCTTCTGTATATCAATTCCGCGAAATAATTTCTCAGGAAATTACATGATTTTTTACATAAACATGATTAATTTATTACATCTTGATAAAAATAGAAAATTTGTATGGTATAATGATAAAAAATATTCAGGATGTACCCTGATACTAAGATTAGCGAGGTAACAATGTACAGAATAAAATACGCAGTGAGAAACAAAAGCAGAAGTTTTTTGTTAATTCTAATCTCCTTTATCTTTATCAGCTTTATCTTTATTTATCTTGACAGCATTGACGGAAACTACCGCGCCCTGGAAAATTTAGGAGAACAGATTCCCGTGTCCATATGCCTGACAGATGTCAGCGGGATACGGCAGCAAGGACTTAGGATTCAGGAAAAAACGGCGGATCATTTAGAGCAGTTAGATGTGAAAGAGAAAGTGCTGACTGCCGAAAGCTACGGCAATGTCAGCCGCGGCGGCCAGGACAAAGAGAAAATAAGCGTGTTCCTCACCGCTGCCAATGACGCCTCTGCATTCCTGCTTGAGCCGGAAAGCCTTACCGTCAGCATGGAGGAATTTGAGACAATGCTGTCAGAGGACGCCGGAGTCTGCCTCCTGAGCAGAGAATATGCAGAAGAACGGGGGCTGGACTGCCAGCCGGGAGACGTGTTGGAACTGAACCTTTACAGCGGAAAATATGATGAAATCGGCCAGGTGGACGGATTTGAAAAGGTCGCCTCCACTCAGATAGAAATAGGCGGATTCTTCCAGGGACGCGTATATGACAGCATAATGACGGAAGAACCCAATGTCATCTGTTCAGCGGATTGGCTTAGAGGCCGGTACGCAGCGGAAGGGAAACCTTTCTATTACTCTTCGGCAAGAGGGGTGGTTGGAAATCCCATGGAACTGAATGCATGGAAGGAAAAAGCGAGGGAGCTTTCCTTCTTCCCCATGGACACACAGAAGCCGGAGGACATTGCGCAGATAGCTCTGTCGGTGGATGATAGAAACTATATCCAGACAGCTTCTAAAATCAAGAAGAACATAGAAATTTTAAAGATATTCGTCATACCGGTTTTTGTTTTGCTTATTCTTTTGGAGGCATTGATTTTCTTTCTGTCCATCCATAACCAGAAAAGGGAAATCTTCCTGATGCGCTGCCTGGGGATGAAAAGATTTGAGATTATCCTGCAGCTGCTGCTGGAAGGAAGCGCATTAGCTGTTATCGGGAGCGGAGCGGCCATGGCTGCTTTACTCTGTGCCGGCTATGGATTTCCGGCAGACACCTGGCTGAAAGTATTTCTTGCATTTATGGCGGTGCAGTTCCTTGGCTCAGCGTTTTCCGCCATCCTTGTGTGCCGGAAAAACGTGCTGTATATCGGGAAGACGTATTAGGAGAAGAACGAATATGAATAAGTTAAAAATAGAAAATGTAAGTTACCGTTACAGTAATCACTATCAAACCACGTACGCTCTTCGGGAAGTGAACGCCCAGTTCCAGTCGGGGCAGTTCTGCGTCATTGAAGGAAAGTCCGGGAGCGGAAAAACCACGATGCTTTCCCTCCTGGCGGGCCTTGACCTCCCCTCGGAAGGAACCATTTACCTGGATGAGAAAAGCTACCGGGAGCTGGACCGGGATAAACTCAGAAGAAATCAGCTGTCCATTATTTTTCAGAATTACAACTTATTTCCCATGCTGACCGTACAGGAAAACATTGCCTATCCCCTCGGACTCACAGGCAGAAAGAAAGGAAACTGGAAAGAACGGATCAATGAAATCTTAGAAAGCGTGGGATTAAACGAAACCATGCAAAAAAAGTTTCCCGGAATGCTGAGCGGCGGGGAGCAGCAGCGGGTGGCAATTGCCCGGACTATAGCGTCGGAAGCCCCGATTATCCTGGCGGACGAGCCAACTGGGAATCTGGACACGGCCAACAGCGGGCGGATTGTGGAAAAACTGAAAAAACTGTCCCATGAAGATGGGCGGTGCGTCATTCTGGTCACCCATGATCCGGACATTGCCCGGCAGGCGGACGTGCTGTACCGGATGAGTGACGGGCGGATTGTGGAGAAAAAGAACCGTATAGGTGATAGATAACATACAGGATTAACGTATTGTGTAAAATGAAGGGAGAATAAAAATGAAACCATTGATTTGTCCGATTAAAACACCGTTAGGGTATTATTTTTATGAAACGCAGAGGAATGAGATTATAACAGTCAATGAAGAGATATATGAAAGGATTACGAATTGGGATTCTGTAGAGAAAATGAAATATTCAGAAAGAAACGAAAAGACAGAATATGCCATTAATGAACTAAAAGAATTGGGATACTTAAACGAACCATATATTGAGAAACTTGAACATCCAGCAACGAGATATTTGGATATTATGCTCGAAAGGAAAGTTAGTAAAATATTGCTGCAACTTACACAAAAATGTAATTTGCGCTGTCATTACTGTGTTTATTCAGAAGAGAAAAATTTAGGGACGAGAAGCCACTCTAATAAGAATATGAGTTATGAGACAGCAAAAAAGGCTATAGATTTTTATATGAACCATTCCGTAGATTGTGAAGAAAAGGTGATTGGATTTTATGGTGGTGAACCACTCCTTCAATTTGATTTAATAAAAAGAATTATAGATTATTGTAATAAAACTTTTAGAGGACATAGGATTTTGTATACAATAACAACCAATGGAACTTTGCTGACAGATGAGATAATAGATTTTTTGGTAAAAAATCGGGTATCCATTACTGTTAGTTTCGATGGACCTAAAGAAATTCATGATAAGAATAGAAAATATATCAATAATGAAGGTTCTTACGATACAGTAATGAAAAATTTAAAAAAATTAAAGACTAAGTGCGACAATGAAAAACAGTGTTCTGTTAATATGGTTATTGACACCGATAATGAATATAAAAAAATTTCTGATTTTTTTAATGAGCCGATTATAAAAAATATTAGAGTAAGATGGAATATAGTTGAAGAAGATAATAATGTTAAAGCTGTGAACGAGCAATTTATATCAAATTTTGAATATCAAACATTTTTGGGATATGTCAGATATCTAAGAGAAAATAATTTTGTTGCGCCGGATGGGCTAGTGCAAGGGGAATTTGAAAATAGGGCAATTGTTGATAGTCATTTTAACTCATATTTTTTACCAAACATTACCGCACCGGGAGGACCATGCATTCCTGGAAAATTGAGGCTGATGGTAGATTGTGATGGAAAGTTCTTTCCATGTGAGAGAATCAGTGAAACATCAATATGTACAAATATTGGAAGCCTTGATGATGGATTCGATAATGAAAAGATAAATAGCTTGCTAAATATTGCGCAGCTTACAGAGGAATGTAAAAATTGTTGGGCTTTTTCTTTATGTTCGGTATGTGCAAAACAAGCTGTGAATAAGGATAAACTATGTGTAGAAAGTAAAAGAAAACAATGTACAGTTTCTAGGAGAAGCGCTTGGAATCAGCTTATGGATAGGATTCTTTTATATGAAAATAGGATACATGAGAAGAAAATGAACACAATTAAGGAGGGAGTTTTTTGAAAAAAGAAAGAACATGTATTATAGCATTTACAAAGAAAGAGATTTCACTTATAAAATGTCCTCCTGATAAATATGATATTAGGTTCATTATCTCAACAGGAACAGAATTAGAAGGAAAAGACATATCCTTTTTGAAGAATTATAATGAAATAGGCATTGTTATCAGTGCTGATTGGAAAAAAGGTATCAGAGAATGTGAAACAGTAATAATTGCTGATATTGAAATTAGAGAAGAAGAACAATTAAAGACACTATTGTATAATATTATTGAAGAGACATTACTTGAGGGAAAAAAAATTATATGTTTTTTTAAATTGGAGAAAGCAAGACAGAGAAAATTTCAAGCTTTGGCTTCCGAAAATAAAACATCTTTTACATCTATCTATAAACCTGTTGAGATGCAAGAAAAGACACGGTTTGAAAAAATAGAATTTAAAACTCCTATCATATTCATAGGAGAAATGACTCACGAGTGCGATGGATATGAGATAGCCTTGAAATTAATGCAAAGGTTAAAAAGAGATAATATGAAGGGTACTATAGTTAGTGAGAATAAATATAATGCGCTCTATGAGCACCAATATTTCGTTCAGTTTTATGACAAATATATATCAGAAAATAGTGTTGATAAAATTAAGATTCTTATAAAAAGGATTGAAGAGGAAGAAAATCCTGATGTCATAATTATAAAATTACCAAAACCTATGACAGCGTTTGATAATAGTATAGTTTATGACTATGGAATCAGCGCATATGTAATCTCACAGGCAATCCATGCGGATTATTGTTTATATTGCGGACTAAGTGAAGTGCTCTCAGAAGATTTTATATTTAATATAAATGAGCATTTTAAACACAAATTTGGATATCCCATATCTGCATTTCATATCAGCAACCAAATTACTGACATAGCTTTTGAACCTCAGGAACAAGTGGATACCATTTATATACCTGTGGGCAAAACGGAACAAGAAGCTTATAATTTACGAGAAAAACAAGGAAAGCAAGTTTATCAATTATTAAATGAACCTGATTTTGAACTATTTTATAAAACTTTAAAAAACGAGTTGTTTGATTTCTCATATGGGAGGATATAAGGATGAAAGATGAATATACCAAAGAAAATATTATGGCATACATTTGTCAACTTATTAATGAATATTTCAACGTTAGACATGAAGCAACAGCTGATAATCGGAACGTGCCATTGACATCATCTTTCTTTGGTTTAAGCGCAATTCAATTATATCAGATTTTAATGGCGGTGGAAGAAAAATATAATGTTTATTTTTCAGTTTCAAAAATAGAAGACAACGGATTTTTGACAGTGGATGATATTGCAAGATTAGTTCAAATGAATTTATAAACGCATATTGTATTAAACATGGACTTTGAGAAGAAAGGAGAACTTATGAAAAAATTAAAAAAAATGGATACTAAAGTTGGCCAAACTGTATTTTCCTTTAAATGTCCTTGTGGAGTTTGTTCAACAACAGAATGCAGATGTGATTCAAGATCTACTGCGTATGCAGATACCAGGGTTTGGGGAAGTCATTTTTTGAATTCAAATCAAGGCGGCTCAGCTACAGGTGGAGCTGGAAGATAAAACTTTGCAGAACAAAAGTTAGGTGCTTAATTTATAATCTGATTCAAATGACTTTAAAGATAGTATAGTAACGAATTTATTAAAAGATTTTTATTTCTATAAGTTTATGTTTAATATATATGAATTACTCAGGCCTCATAGAGAACAAATGAGTAGAGATATGAGGTCTGAGTATCAATGATTCAGCATAACATCAAAAATTGACAGAAAGAATATTGTGTGAGAATGATGAGAAAAAACGATTGTGTGAAAAACAGCATAAAACAATTATTCCGTAGAAAATGGATGAGCATTTTATTCTTTTGTATCATTATGTTTGGCACAGTGTTTTTCGCATTGGGATGCAGTCTGTGGATGAGTGTCCAAGATTCCATAAACCGAATGAAGGACAGCTTCACCACCATAGGGACTGTGACACAGAAGCCAGACAGTATATTGACGGAACAAGAATGGGACGCGGAACTGCAAAAATATAAAATAACTGAAAGAGCAGGCTATACGCAGATTCTAAATGAAGAATTATTAAACAGCCTTGACGTTGCATACATAAACAAAGTGGAGCACAGGCCGTTTTACGGTGCGGTTTCTCCTGATTTTATTACAGGCACATTAGCAAGGGATGGCGCCTATCCCACTTCATCATTAGTGGAATTTTCACCTCTTGAAAACAGTCTCCCAAACTCTCCGGTGAAGGTAGAGATAAAAAATGTTTATTGGGGAGATGGGGAACCTTCCATGGTTGGAAAGGAAATTTGGTTTTGTGACCATTACAGGGAGGAGACGGAGCCGTTAGAAGCAGGTAAGACATATATTGCGCTTCTGTCAATGAATATTTATGGCGATACCCGTATAAAGGAAGAATATTCCTTTGAATATGTTCCAGCTGCAGTTTTTCCAGACTGGAAACCATCGCTGCGCTGGCAGGAAGTAAGCGCAGGTTTTTGGAATACGGAAGATGGAGCGTTATGGCAGAATCTTATTGATGAATTAAACAAATTGACATTTGAAACAGCGCCCGTTACACCGACAGAAAATATTGAACTATTAAGCCCTTTTCATGACGGCCAGGCTTCTATCGTGGAAGGAGAATCCATCAGCGGTAATGAATATGAAAATGGTTCCAAGGTATGTCTGATTTCCCAGACGTTTGCCAAATTAAATAATCTCAAAGTCGGGGACAAAATTAAATTACAGATGTTTTTTACAGATTATAAATATTCTAAAGTATCAATGTCGTCTGGAGGGGGAGGATTGTTTCGGTTGGATATTTTAACTCCGGAAGGACAAAAATATGATGTGTTTTTTGAATCGGATTATGTCATTAAAGGAATATATTTATATCATTCACCAGGATGGAATCTGTATGAACTGGCGCCAGATGAGATTATCATTCCAAGTGCGTCCGTTCCAGAAGAGAAGGTCAGGAACATCATTGCGGAAGGCCCCATGCAGGGCTATAACGCTTCATTTCAGATAGAAAATGGAGGAATCAACGACTTTTACAAGGAATTCTCCAAACTTCCGGAATCTTCCCTTCTGGAAGTGACTTTTGATGATAAAGGATATGAGAGTTTCGCCTCCCAGATGAACAACTTGCAGACCATAGCCGTCATTATATTCCTGGTGGGTTTTGTATCGGTAATTGCAAGCAGCGCATTTTTACTGTATTCAGCCATTATTCGACAGAGAAGACGCACAGCTATTGAACGGGCATTGGGAATGACCCGGAGGGAATGCAGAGTATCCCTGCTGACGGGAATTATGCTTTTAACGATCGCTGCCGCCTGCGTTGGAGGAACCATTGGGGGAATTACCAATGAAAAGATGCTGAATACGGCGTCTCTGGAGGAAGATTATTTCAGTTCTATGTATTCCAAGGGGATTGCAGGGAATAAAAACGAGGAACTGTCTGTTGCTGTTAACCAGAATATTGTAAGGAACAGCATTGTATTCGCAGTAAGTGTAGAAGTGCTGGGCACATTTGCAATGTCCCTGTTTTTGACTGGAAGGAACTTAAAAGTGAATCCAATTCAATTATTGGGAGTAAGAGAGGAAGAATAGAAATCAGCTTTGCATCAAGCTGGCAGGAAATTGCCTGTACATGTACGGAAAGAAGGGACAGCCATTGAGGTTAAACATAGCAGTTATTGACAATGGAGTAAACAGGGAATTGTTAGAAATCCTTCTGCCCCATAAGAAAGATACCGTGGACTGCCGGCAGATTTCAGACGGGACCTGCGTTCCTCAGTTTCTGGAACCGGAGGGAGATCTGGAATCTCATGGAACACTGTGCGCGGCCCTTCTTATGGAATTTTTAGAAAAAAATCATGCTGCGGATTGCCGGATATCCAGTGTTTCCATCTTGAATCGAAACCGCGGCCAGGAACTTGGTGAATTCTGCGCTGCGCTGGAGTGGTGCGTTGCCAAAAAGATGGATGTGGTTTTGATGAGCATCGGTGTCAAGATTCCGGCATATGCAAAAAGGCTCCTGCCATTTCTGGATAGAGCGAAGAATCAGGGAACCATCCTGCTTGCGGCGGCTTCCAATTCCTTTGAAATTACTTATCCCGCCTGTTATGGAGACGCAATCGGCGTAAAAAAGGGTTGCTGCTATGGAATAAAAGCCATCTGGGAGCCGAAGGACGGCATAGATCTGGAAGGGAATTTTGAATCTTCCTGCGTGATGGATCGGTACAGCCAGTGGATCGGGGAACCATATGGAGTTTCCAACAGCTTTGCGCTGCCTTATATAGCCGCATCCATATGTTTCCTGCTGCAGCAATATGGAAAGATTGGAAAAAGGGATCTTGTGAGGTGTTTTTCAGAAAAAGAAGGTATTGACCATGAAACTTTCATTAATCCTGCTGTCCGCATTGCGAAAGGAAGAAACCTGCCTCCGGCCTCGTACATGGAAGAGCCCATACCAAAAATAGCAGTGATTTATCAAGAATGTGCAGGAAAAAAACTGAAATCAGCTCTGGAAGACATTGTGCTGCGGTTCGAAAAGAAAGGTTATTCCTGCATCTGCACGGCCGACTGGGAAAAGAAGAACGACTTTGAAAAAAATATTTTTCCCTTGTCTTATGATAAAATCCAGGATGAGGTTCAGCGTTACAGCTTATATTTCAGGAATAACAGCTTAATCATTTTCTTTGCGAAACAACACAAGACGGAACCGGAATTTATCGTACAAATGGATCAGACGATCGTCTTTGAGGATAAAGAAGACAGAAATCTCGCGGACTGGATTGTTCAGAAGATTTTACAACAGATGAGGTGTTAAGATGAATAAAAAGAAAGATTACTATTATCTGGGAAAATTGCTAGCATTACTGAAGCCCTATAAATATTATCTGGCCGCCATTTTTCTGTGTCTGATTGCTTCGTCCGCCATTGTTTTTTTGCAGCCGCTGCTGATCAGCAGGCTGACAGACCAGGGATTGTTGGAAATGAATTTTTCTGTAACGGTAAAGCTGACGCTTCTGATCTTTTTGCTGATTGCTGCGGGGCAGATCATATCTTTTCTGCGATCCTGGATGTTTGTCCATATCCATAATTCTTTCTATTTTTCTTTGATTTCACGGGGATTCCAAAAGCTGATGCGCTTAAAAATATCTTATTTTACGGAGAAGAGCAGCGCAGAAATTATAGACAATATGCGGGTGGACGCATCAAACGCCGCTTTGATCACAGATCAGTTTTTCGGATTTACCATTGAATATCTTTTTCGGATTGTCAGCGGTCTGGTGGGGCTGTTTGTCATAAGCTGGAGGCTGACTCTTGTTGTAATTCTGATTGTACCGATCAAGTATGGGATTGTCAGCCTGATTTCCAGAAAAACAAGAAAATGGACCCAAGAGCGTTTGGAGAAATTAAGCAATTTCACAGGATGGTTCAGTGAAAATATAGATGGAATCAAGGAGATAAAGTTGTGGGGCCTTTATCGGAAACAATGGGAGGAATTTCAAAAGCGGCAGAAAGAATTGCTGAAACTGCATCAAAAGGAATCGCTGCTTGAGAGCGTGAATAATAATATAGAGACGGCGCTGAGCTGGGGAGTCACAGGGCTTTTGTACATTTTGGGAGGGATGCAGATGGCAGAGGGCCATCTGTCGTTAGGGGGAGTATTTGCTTTTATTTCTTACAGCGGTTATGTAACGGATCCGATTATGATGCTGCTGAACCTGCGGATCTTTTTTTCCACAATCATTCCTTCCGCAGAACGTCTCTTTCAAATCTTCGAATTGGAGGAAGAATCTGATACTGGAAAATTAAAAGTAAAACAAGATCAGGGTATACAAATCGAATACCGACAGGTTTCTTACGCTTATGAAAATGGCAGAAGCATTCTAACGAGCGCCGACATCAAAATCACTCAGGGGGAGAAAGTAGCCATTGTGGGAGAAAATGGAAGCGGAAAGACCACGTTTTTAAATCTGCTGCTGCGCTTTTTGGAACCCCAGGAGGGAGAAATCACGGTAAACGGGACGAATATCAATGAAATAGAAGCGGACAGCTACCGGGGGCTGTTTGCAGTGGTGGATCAGGCGCCTTATCTGTTTAGCGGAACCATACGGGAAAACATTGATTTGGATTTGCGGACGGACAGGGAGACATTTCTTAGAGCCTGTGAAAAAAGCGGCGCGGATAATTTCATTGCAAAACTGCCTGAAAAAGAGAAAAGCGTCATCGGGCAGAACGGTTCCATGCTGTCAGGGGGTGAACGGAAGAAGGTTGCGGTGGCCCGAGCAATGGTAAGGGAAGCGCCCATTATTGTTCTGGATGAAGCCACAGCCGGATATGACGGGGAATCCGACGCCCACCTACATGATTTTCTGATCCATCAGACAAAAGGAAAGACGCTGATTGTAATCACTCACAATCTGGAGCATTTAGAAGGCATGGATCGCGTGTATTGTTTGGAGGATGGGAAATTATGCCCGCAAGCCAAATGATTTGCCAATAGATTTCAGAACCGCGAACTATTTCGCGGCAGTGCCTATATTTGACGAACCTCATCCAGGAAATGAACTATTATAGTTATCAAGTGAAAAAAATCATCAAGCTGATGCATTCTCTTGGATACAAATATTAATTTTTGTTGGACTGCCGGAAAACCCTTTCCGACAGCCCAACGAAACAAAATTATACTTTCACTTTCTTTGTCTTACTGTAACTGCCATATACTTTGCTTCCAGTAGAATCTGTTTTATAAGCCCTGATACGCACATAATAATTTTTCTTCTTTTTTAATCCTTTCACTGTTTTTGACAGAGAATAGGTATTGGATTTTTTCACAGAAGATTTGAATTTCTTACTGGTGGAATAACAGATTTCATATCCGTCTGAACCGCTGATTTTCCTGTATTTTACCAGAAATTTCCCTTTTCCGCGTTTTTTCAGGGTAGTTATCACTGCTTTTTTAGGCTTTGTGACTGTTTCCCAACGGGCATATAAAGTCTGTGACTTTGTGACCCTTGTGTAATAGGACATTTTTACGCCGCCGGTTCTCTCTGTATACCATCCTTTGAACAAATATCCCTTTCGCTGAATAGAAGGCATACTTCCCATCATCTGATTTCGCCGGACTGTGATTGTCCGCCGGCTGAGATTTGTTCCTCCGTTTCCGTCAAAAGTAATGGTGCATGTAGTTTGGGCAGGTTGTTCCGCATCCTCCGGATCGCCAGAATCTTCGGTATCTTCCGGCCTGCCGTTTACGGTATTGTCCGGTTTACTGCTGTCTTCGGTATTTCCAGGATTGCTGCTGTCGCCGGTGTTACTGCCATCTCCTGGATTACCCGGATTCTCCGGATCTCCTGGATTATCCGGATTCTCTGGATCTTCCGGATTGCCTGGATTCTCTGGATCTCCTGAATTATCTGGTTCTTCATCATCCCCTGGATTACCTGGGTTTTCATCATCTCCTAGATTGCCCATCCCTGTTTCGATGATCTGGGAAGGAGCAATGCCTTTTACAAAATTTCCTGCAGAATCATAGGCATAGATATGTGTAATATATTCTCCCAATTCATAGTTATGATCGGAAATATTAACCCGATACATATAGGTATCCCCATCTGCTGTTCCGCTGCACAGGCTGTTGGTCGCCCAGTCTGCCACAATATCATCCTGTTCGTTATACGCAGTCCAGGTTGGAAACTGAACTCTGTTGATCCAGGTATTATCTGTAACGGTACAATACACAGTATATTCCGTATCTGTCACATCTGAAACAAAGATATTCGAAATTTCCGGTGGAGTGCGATCGATAAAAATTGGAATTCCGTTATTGGTATTTTCCCATGATGAATTTCCGGCTCCGTCATAAGCGTAAATATGCGTCGCATAGTATCCCTGGACTGCCCCGGATTTCAAATTAGCAATGTTTACTCTTACTGAAAATGTGTTTCCATTCCGACTTCCTTCCAACCACTCTGCATCGCCTCCCCCATGGATATCTATATTCCAGGAGGGAAATTTAACGCTTGTCACTCCCACATTGTCGCTGACTGTACAGGTGACAGTGTAGCCCTCGCTATTTACGTCTGAGATCTGCACATTGGAAATTACTGGGGGTTCGGTGTCGGCGGAAGTCAAATATACATACCCTAAAAAACCTGAACAACCTCCCGATGAACTAATTTTATTTTTTGATATATTTATCAAACGAACACCTGTGTTACCTGCATATGTATAAGACGATGGAAGCCCTCCTTCAGTCAAGGTAACAGTATCACCATTAACACTTTCTACAAATGCTACATGTCCATAATTTTTGTATGCCGCATTACTCGAAAATTTCCATATTGCAAGTGCATTAGCTTTTGGTTCACTTCCTCTTTGATATTGAGCGGGTAAATTTGTCCAATATGCAGAAGCTCCATATAAACCATATTCATTTTTTCCAGTAGGAGGAAGAGTTACTCCTATTTGAGACGCTCTTGCTTTTACCCAATCTACACATCCCGCTGTACTATAATCAGCAGCTTGAACCTTTTGATTTATTGGTACACATGATAAAATCATTACCATTATCAGTAATCCTGCTATTCTTCTCCTCCAGTTTTCTTTCTGTTTCATAAACACCCTTCTTTCTTACATACTGCCATTAACATAGGATATGCCGTTTTCCTTATTTCCACTTCATGGTGTAATAACCTGAAGTCGATCCCCCATCCATCCGAACATAATAAGTTCCTTTCGGAAGATTCAGCGTTACTTTCTCTTTTCCCTTAATCTCCCACCAGACAGCGTTATTTTTTGCCACTAATTTCCCTTTGCCATCTACAAATCGGTAATCTTTTCCCTTTTTTACCGCCAATACCATTGTCAATTCCATAGAATTTGAATCTTTAAGCTTAGAATCAAACACGATCGTAACTTTTGTTTTTTTGGGCAAATCTATTTTAAAATAATGATATTTACGGGGAAGCAGCAAATCCTTTACTAATGTTCCCTTTTTCAGAGAAACTGCATTTTTGGCGCTTGATCCCGATTTACTCACTTTAGTAACCGCGGTAAAAGCGTAACGGATATTATAGTTCTGATTACCGCTGACTGCCAGATAATAGGTTCCCTTTTTCACTGCCCAGGAAAAAGAATAGTTCTTTTTTTCCGTCAAATTATTACTATTCGCTGATAATACTTTTTTAGAAGAGCTCAGCAAATCCACATTTGTCATCCCGGGCTCGCTGAGTTCTCCGTCATATTCATCATCCTGCGCATTGTAATCGTCTTCCCCAGGAAGGGACGATGTTTTCACATCAACTATGATATATCCCTGTTTCGGAATCTTAATTTTATAGTAGACGGTTCCGTAAGAATTATAAACAATTGTTCCGTCTTTGTCTGTTTCATAAACTCCGCCCTGCCCGGACACCCATTTCTTATTCTTCAGCTGCATTTCCCCTGCAAATGCAGTTACCCCAAATGAAATAAAACACATCACCAGAACTATAAATCCAATAAACCTCTTTTTCCCTTTCATAAAAACACTCCTTTTTTACTTATTAGAATATATTTTATAGTTATACTTTATTATACTATAACTATAAAAAGATTAAAGTTAAGATATTATTTTTTATAATTCGGGGATACTGTTACATAAAATTATTTTTCACGTGAGGTATGTCATGAAAGATTTAGATTTTGCCTTTATCGGGCAGAGAATCCGGGAACTTCGGAATGAAAAAATGCTTACCCAGGAATACATTGCCAATGCGGTAGACGTCAATGTTTCCCACATCAGCAATATAGAAACCAACAAAGTGAAGGTAAGCCTTACCCTTCTGGTGCAGATCTGCAATGTACTTGATACCACCATAGATTATATCCTGGAACATGAGTACCGCTCCAAAGATTCTGTCATTGAACAGGAACTTGTCAATGTTTTTAAAGAAATGGACAAAGAAAAGCAGGAGACTTTGCTTCGGATAGCAAAAATCTTATAATCTCTGTACTTTTGCCACCTGATTTATTATAATATTAGAAACAGGAATTTTATTGATTTATAAAGAAAAAGGATGTGAAAGTATGCCTCTGTTCAAAGAAACGGAACCCAGAAAACAGGAAAAAATCAACGGTATTGTCTATGATATGTCGCCGGCCCCCAATTACCGGCATGGAATCATCAACGGAAACATTTATTACAAGATAAAAAACGGATTGAAAAACAGCCTGTGCATGGCTTTTATGGAAAATCTGGACTTTAACTATCATCCGAAAGAAAACGACGATTATATGCGTCCGGATCTTATGATCATCTGTGACCGGAAGCATCTGAAAGGCAGCAGCTACAGCGGCGTGCCCAAATTCATTGCAGAAATTTTAAGCCCTTCCACTGCCATGAGGGACAAAACGGAAAAAAAAGACGCCTATGAACAGGCAGGCGTGCCGGAATACTGGATCGTATCCCAACAGGGTTCTGTGGAGATATATTATCTGAAACAGGGAAGCTATAAACTGACCGAAAGTTATATTCTGCAGGATGATGAAGAAGAGGAAGATTACAATGCCCAAACGGTGATATCCTTAAGGGAATTTCCCAATATTACAATGACATTGGCAGAAATATTTGAAAATGTGGATTAAGGAGCATTGGGGTTTAAGCATCCTGCTATGAAGGCCGGAAACTCTTATGACAAAGAAAAATCCCTCAACTGGACTCTGCTGCAGTTGAGGGATTCGTTTCTCCGTCGACATGGACTTTTTAATTAAAATTATAAAACCTTTCAATGGCTCCGGCTTTTTATCCCTGTTTCTTTACCACGGGAATCCACACCTCGTACTGGGCATTAGCTGGATCAGGATTCAAATACACCTCAATATCCGGCGCACTTCCGTATTCATATCCAGATGTGGGAAGCCATTCTGTCACAATCCTTTGTTCCAACTCCTGAATGGACTGGTTGGTTCCTGAACCGGAAAAAATCGCCCATGTGGCCGCCGGTACCGTATATTCCTCCCATTCCTCTCTGTCTTTTGAACTGGAAACAGCAATATAATACCGCCAGGGTTCCTCTTCATTGCAGGTGCTTACCCCCAATACCCCCATAGGCTCAGCATTCATCATTCCTGTTAACTTTTGCAGCGTTCCATTCATGGAAATTTCCTGCCACTTGGAAGGAATCACCGCAAAATTTTTCTCAATCTCCTTTTCCAACGGCACAGACACTCCCACAATGCGAAAAGCATCCTTTGTTTCAATCCGATATTCCATTTCTTCGACTCCTTTCACCGTAAGCTTAAATGTAATCGGAGGAAATGATTTCACAGATACTCCTTCTGTCTTTATGGCAGAAGGGGCAATTCCATGAATGGACTGAAATGCCCTGTTAAATGCGGTAGGGGAACTGTATCCATATTTCTCCGTCGCATCAATAATCTTAATTTTTCCGCCCTGTAAATCCACCGCTGCCAGTGACATTTTTCTCTTTCGGATATACTCAGACAAGGGCATGCCTGCCATATAAGAAAACATCCTCTGAAAGTGGTAAGAAGAACACCCGGCAATTCGTCCAAGCTCTTCGTAATCCACCTGTTCTGTAAGATGCTCCTCCATGTAATTGATGGCCTGATTCAATCTTTCTATCCATTCCATAGTTTCATCCGCTCCTTTACATGGATCATTCTAGCAATATTTTTACCGTCTGTCCTCTCTTTCCCTACACAAAAAAAGAGAGGATGGATCACACAATTTTTGAATATAACAGGACCTTTAAATTAATATAACCTATATTTAACTTTTATATTATCCCTGAATCTGAAGGAGCTTTTTCTTTAATTCACCTTCCAGGCGGTTCATCTCTTTCTCTGCTTCCCTGCGTTTTTCTTTTCCTTCTTTCTGAATCCGCATCACTTCATCCAATGTAGAAATCAGGGATTCATTGGTCTTGCGCAGCGTTTCCATATCAATAATTCCCCGTTCAGACTCTCTGGCCGTTTCCACTGTGGCAACCTTCAGCCGTTCTGCATTTTTCATTAACAATTCGTTGGTCAGATCTGTCACTTGCCTCTGAGCCTGAGCCGCCTGAGCAGAATGCTCCACACCCATGGCAAGAACCATCTGACTTTTCCACAGAGGTATCGTATTCACTATGGTAGACTGAATCTTTTCTACCATAACGGTATCGTTATTCTGAACCAGACGAATCTGCGGAGCCGTCTGAATCGAAATCATTCGCGTCAATTCCAGATCATGGATTTTCTTCTCAAACCGGGTACAGAGAGACTCTAAATCTTTGGCTTCCTGAGCGTCCTCCGGCAGTCCCGAACGGTTGGCTTTTGCTATTAAATCAGCAAGTTCTGTCTGTCTCACCTGTTCCAGTTTCTTCTTTCCAGCCAGAATATACATGGAAAGCTCCTTAAAATATATTTTATTCTGCTCATACATTTTATCCAGAATGGCAGCGTCTTTCATCAGCTGCACCTGATGCCCTTCTAAAACCTTGCAGATTTTGTTCACATTCGTCTCAACTTTATCATATTTCGCTTTTAATGCCGTCAGTTTGTTGGAAGATTTCTTAAACCTTGCCAGAAACCCCTTTTCTTCTTCTGCATCAAAGCCTTTCAATTCTGTCACTACTCCTGTCAGCAAGTCACCGATTTCTCCCAAATCCTTAGTCTGAACATTTTCCAGGGCTTTTTCCGAAAAATCCGCCATTTTCTTCTGAGTTCCCGCACCGTACTGCAGTACAATATTTGAATTGTGCAAATCAATCTGACTGGTAAACTGCTCTACCATCCGGCGTTCTTCTTCTGTCAGAATATTATCGTCCCAGGCAGGTTCTGCCGGCTTCTTTTCTTCTGCTATCTCTTCTTTTTCCGGAAAGGGATCTAACGTTAACACCGGCGCATCTGCAAATTCTAATCCTTCACTCATTTTTTTCCTCCATTTTCTCCAACTTCAAATTTATGCTCTGAAATCATTTCCTGTTAAACCTTCCTGCGCCAACATGGTATGCAAAACTGAAATATCAGACGACACATCCCAGGCCACTTCTTCAAACAGACTGTCCAAAAGCTTCTCAAATGCAAGATTCAGCGTGTCCAATGTCTGCTCAATCTCAGTTTTTGAAGATCTGATATTATCTCCCTGAACCGGCTGACTGTCTAACTGCTGATATGCCTCCAGCAGCTTCACTGTAGTGGGCAGATAATATTCCATTAGCTTCTGAATATCATCCAGGGAATCGGGATCTTCCCTGACCCGGTCAAATATTTTCTGTATCAGCATTTCCATATGAGAAATCTTGCGGGAAATTTCCTTCCCGGATATATTCTGATTACATTCCCGAATCTTACGGACATATTCTTTTCCTTCTGAAATTACCCGCTCCGTCTCAGGATTCATCCCGTTTTCACTGTTCTTGGATTGTCTCTGCCGTTCCTGCTCCAACTGCTTTTGCTCTATCCGCTGTTTCTGAATATTCTGATATTCCCGGTACGTATCATGGCTGACAATGAGGCATGTATCGTCCTGATCCAGATGCCCCTGACAAAACCAGCCTTTTTCAATCATTTTCTTTAAATCTTTCACTACAAACCGGAAGGATTTCTTATTTTTATCTGCCAGTTCCTTAATATTACAATAAGTTCTTCCCTGTAACTGGGCAATATAATTCCGATATCTCCTTAATTCTGATAAAATACCGCTGCCCTTCCAGGCCATAATTCCGCTGCCCAAAAGCAGCGGCGCCAAAATAGAAATTGCAATTTTAATTCCAATGGGAAAGCTTCCCAGAAAGAAACTTACAAGAAATAAAATCATGATTGCAATTCCGATTCCCGCACTGAATGTATACCCGCATATTGTCAATACCAATCCGCCGGCTTTCAGGGAAGTATTTTTCTTAAAAAGCTCCGGTTTTGTCTCTCCACCCTGTTCCTTAAAAAAATCCTGTCCATATTGTTTTTTTTGATTTTTCCTGTCCCATTCTCTCCGGCTTTCCTTATTCTGATAAGAGAACACAGAAGCTTTATTTACTGCGTCTCCTGCAGTTTTTAAACTCCTCTGAAGGGTAGACACTGCCTCATTCACTGTATTTGTAATGGCTTTGTTCAACTGATTAAAGTCCTGGGAATTGACAGCATCGTCGACAATATTCTTGATATCCTTCCCAAATTTTTCCCATTCGCTGTTCATGTATTCCTCCAAATCTCTTCCTTTGAAATCATCTACACTCATATTATGGACTAACCTTCCCCTAAAATCAACACTTTCTTCCGCTCCTATTGTGTTCTTTTTACTGAAATGTTAAAATATTTCCGAAAGCGAGGAATAGAAAAATATGAAAACATCCAATGATTTAAGAGAATTACTGACAAGGATTGACCACAAAGGTTATCCAGCCTATAAAGATACCAGAGGAAGCTATCAATTTGAAGGTTATGTCCTCTCCATCGACCATGTACAGGGAGATCCATTTGCCGCCCCTTCAAAAGTCAGCATTCATGTGCCTGAAAAAACCGCCGGATTTCCTTCTGATTTATATGAGGAAAAACACAAACGAATCGCACTTCAGGATTACCTGCTCCGGAAATTCGCAAGAGAATCGGAAACCTTTAATTTCAAGGCAAAGGGCTCCGGAAAAAGCGGCCTGATGTCGGTCAGCCGATGTGGTCAGGAAATTTTAGAGCGGACTGCCTGTGAACTGAAACAGGACGGCACTCTCATTATCCGGATGGAAATTGGTTTTCCTGCCAATGGACGAACCATCAACAGCAGGGAATTAATTAAAATCCTTTTTGAATTTCTTCCGGGCTGTGTGAAAAAATCTTTGTATTATTCTTCCCTGAATAAAAAAGACGTTCAGAAAAATGCAGAGCTTGCCGAAGATCAGCAATTTATTCGGGAACAGCTTCCCAAACTGGGGCTTGCCGCCTTTGTTGCCAATGGTTCCATACTTCCAAGAGAATCCGGCATTTCCAACCGTCCCATGAAACAGGCCATTGCCTTTCAGTCTCCCAAATCCATGGAGCTTTCTCTGGAGCTTCCTAATTACGGCAAAATTACCGGCATGGGAATCAGGCAGGGCATCACTCTAATTGTGGGTGGGGGCTATCATGGAAAATCAACTTTACTGAAAGCCCTGGAGCTTGGCGTATACAACCACATTTCCGGCGACGGCAGAGAATATGTAATTACCAACCACACCGCTGTAAAAATCCGGGCCGAGGACGGAAGAAGCATCAAACAATCGGATATTTCCATGTTTATTAACAATCTTCCCAATGGAAAAGATACTGTACACTTCTGCACCCAGGACGCCAGCGGAAGCACTTCTCAGGCTGCCAATGTGATAGAAGCCATGGAAGCCGGAACCAGCCTGATGCTGATTGACGAAGACACCAGCGCAACAAATTTTATGATCCGGGACGAATTGATGCAGCGTGTTGTAAACCGGGATTCGGAGCCCATCACTCCCTTTATCGATCGGGTACAGGAATTATTTACCCAGTATCATATTTCCACCATCCTGGTGGCGGGAAGCTCCGGTTCTTATTTTCACAAAGCAGACTGTATTCTTCAGATGGATCATTACCTTCCGAAAGATATTACAGAATTTGCCAAACAAGAAGCCGCCGCTTTTCCTATTCCAAATGATTTGGTAAAGCCATGCACAGCTCCTTCCTTCCATAGAATTGTTAAATCAGACTTTAACTTCAAGAAGAACGACAGGATTAAGCTGAAAACACAGGGACGTGACTCTGTACTGATCAACAAAGAAACCATAGATTTGCGGTATGTGGAACAATTGGCGGATTCTGAGCAATTATCTTCTTTGGGAATTCTTGTGAAGTATGCGCAGCTTCACATTTTTGATGGGAAAAAGACGCTTTCAGAGGCAGTGGAAGAACTTTGCCGTATGTTGGACAAGAAAGGGCTGCCTGCAGTCTGCGAGGGAAGTTATGTGCCTTGCGGGTATGCTGTGCCCAGAAAGCAGGAGATATTTGCATGTTTGAATCGGTATCGATCTTTGGTTATTTGATGTATTGAAGGAGATTTTCTTTTTGGATACGGACGGCGATACAGAATGGCTGTTCCTCACGCAAACTGGACAATCCTGTAGTTCCGCCCGTATCCAACATATAAAATTCTTTCCATAAACCTGCAACAAAGCATCTTTCAACCTTTTTCATATATTATTAATTGTTGATTAATCTTTTTGCCACAACAACAAATCTTTCCTGTTCTGAATTGCCATAGCAGGTAGAAAGGGTCAGAAACGTATCTCCGAAAACTGCCGTCACACCCGTATCATAGAAAGATTTTTCTTTCACATTCTCATAAAAATACTGAAATTCCTCTTCTGTATCAGCCTGATAGAACTGATAATACTTAAATTCTTCTGATTCATCAACCGACGATGAAAAAACTGCCAGAACTTCGTAAGTCCGTTCTTCATAAAGAGTATCAAATTTGATTTCGGCATGTTCCTGACAAAATTTCTGATTTTGGTATTCATCCAGACTTCCGAACATGGAACCATCCCGCATATTATGTCCATAGATAATAAAATTCGTACCGGGAGTATTGATGTCTGCAGCTTTTCTCACATACAGGCAGCCATATTTATCTTTTTTCCGATAAAAATTATGGTGCAGGTAATATTCATCGTCTTTACACTGCATCACCGGAGCATCTATATTAGTTCCTTCTATTGTCAGCCATCCTGCCAAATCCGCATTTTCCTGATAAAGTGATTGAAATCGTTCCGGTATATTATTAACTTCTGATTTAATATTAGCAGAATTTTCTGATTTCTCGGATTTTTCCAGAAGATACTTTAATTCTTCCTGATACTTTTCATGTCTGATTGATAAATACCATGACCAAACGATTGGAATCAGGCATATGATCATAATCAACAGCAGGATTCTTCTTATAACTTTCATCTTATTCTTTTTTTGCATATCTTTCTATCAAGCAGCTGTGAGTTTTCTCCTTGCTGTCCTTATCATAATTTATGCCAACCAACAATATCTCCCCTGCAAAACCCTCCAACGACTGTACATAATTTCTGTCCTTTATCTGCTGCAGCGCTGTATCAGCAGATTTATCGTACTTTAATTCTACAACAAGGGCAGGATTGTTTACTGTATGAGGAAGGGGCAAAAAGACTATATCTGCAAATCCCCGGCCTGACGGCAGTTCCCTGATCATCCGGTAGTCTTTTCTTGCACTGTAATAGGCAAGACTCACCGCGCAGGCAAGCGAATTCTCATCGTTATAAGTCAGAATGGACGCCACCTCCGTATGGGCCTGATCAAGTCCTTCGGCAACACTTTTTTCATCACATAAAAGCGTTGCTTCCAGAAGTTTCTCAGAAGCATTCAAAACTCGCATAACTTCTGCCCAACCGCCTACACTCATGGCATTTTCAAATTCTCCCATAATTTCTTTATTGGGTATAAACGCCTCTCTTTTATTCACATCATATCCCAGATATCCCAGATGTATCAGCAACGTGAGCACGTCATCCTTGGTCTTAAAGGTTCTCATGTCATTTTGAAAACTTAACGTATTTACCCTGACATGGGCTCCGCCCAACATTCTGACAATATCTGCCCGCAGACCGTCATAATTCATATCAATATAAATTTTCAGCGCTTCATAGGTTTCCGTTGAAGTCCAGTAATTGGAAAAATGATGGAATTTCATGGCTCCCACTACGGATCTTGGGTTGTAAATATGACGAAACTGACGGAACTTATATCCGTCATACCAATCGCTTGTTTTGGTAAAATCCATATCAAACCGTTCACACAATTCTTTTACTTCTGTATCCGTAAATCCAGTATATTCTTCAAAAATATTCTGATCTGTCATCGAATATTCCCAAAACATATTCAGCGCAGAATGTTCTCCGTATTTTTTAATCGGCAGAATCCCTGTCATATAAGCCATTGCAACATAAGTTTGATCTTTCAGAAGTCCCCGCAGAAAATCAAGATACTGTTTCTGCATCTTTTCATCTTTTTGTCTCTCCCGTATCACACAGTCCCATTCATCAATCAGGAAAATAAACTTTTTCCCTGTTTTTGCATAGATGTTCTTTAACGTATCGGCAAGTTTTTTCTTAGTTCCGGTCAGGTATTCTTTATATTCTTCCAAAAGCTCTTCCAAAACCTCCTGTTCCAAATATTCAGTCAGAAACTGATTCTCAGCGCCCAGTAAAAACTGCTGCATATTTAGAAAAATCACATTATATTGATTCAAATGCTCCTCATAACCGTCATTTTTTTCAATTGTAAGTCCTTCAAACAATTTTCTGGAATCGCACCCGCAGCTGTAATAAGCTGCAAGCATTTCAAGGGCCATTGACTTTCCAAAACGCCTGGGCCTGCTGATGCAGATATATTTTTCTTTCGTGTTAATCAGTGTATTTGTACATCCTATCAATCCTGTTTTGTCCACATAGATTCTGGAACGAACAGATTCACTGAAACCATCATTTCCCGGATTTAAATAAATTCCCATTGAAATTCCTTTCCGCCATAACTGCGTTTTTCTTTTATTATATCCGATAAAACCGCCGATTGCCAGAGCGTATTTGAAAAATCACTGCTGTCATTTCCTGTAAAAACAAACAAATTTAGTACCTGATTTCTTTAACCAATACATTTTCTGCTTGGCAAAATACAAAGAATCACCTAATGCATAATGTACAACCATTCCATATCTTTTATTGACAGAATTAGTAATATTAACTATAATGAAACTAAAAGAACAGGGGGCATCAAAATGAAATTACAAGATTTTTGTGATATGGAAAAATTTGAAGAAATTATGAGCAACTGGGCCAACAGTACAGGTCTTGCAACGGTAGCTGTTGGAGACGACGGACAATATATCAGTGAATGTTACAATTTTACAGACTTCTGCATTAAGCTGACCAGGGGCAGCGCAGAAGGGTGCAAGAGATGTGAGAAAAACGATCGGGAAGGCGTTGGAGTTTATCCCTGCCATGCCGGACTTGTGGACTTTGGCATTCCCATTACCTTAGACAATGGAACTGTCCTTGGAAGCATTATCGGCGGACAGGTGCTCCCGGAAAATCCCGATGAAGAAAAATTCCGGCAGACAGCCAGAGAACTGAATATTAACGAAGATGAATACATCGAAGCCCTTCATCAGGTAAATGTCAAAACCCAGACAGAAATTGAAGCATCTGCAAATTTATTGGGTGATGTTATCAATATGTTTGTAAGAGCAAGTTATGCAACCATGCAGAACCATCAGCTTGTCTCTGAATTAAGGGATGGAATCAGCAAAGCGGCGGAGCAGCTTGTATTGGCCAATGAAGATACCAAACAAATTGAAGGCTTCAGCAAACGTCAGAAAATTCTCGCATTAAATGCCAGTATAGAAGCTGCCAGAGCAGGCGAAGCCGGCAGAGGATTCTCTGTAGTTGCAGATGAGGTTCAAAAACTTGCACAGGGAATGGGAGTTACAAGTGTACAGATTAAACAAGCGCTGAATAATGTTACAGATACCATTTTATCATTAAAGAAAGATGATTGAAATTACTGTAAAGAAAATAGAAAGTATCACCCTGACACATTTCAAAGTATCAAGGGTGATTTTTCTATGTTTTATAAATATTTTTTTAATATTGTATGAGACTACACCCATATATAAAGGCATAACGCTTGCTTCTTTGGAAGAACTGCTTGAAATATCTGATTATTTTCTATATAATCACATTTAAGAACGTACTATCTCAATATCTGTAAAAGGAGGCCTGCCATGACATCCGCTATTGCACAAAAAAAATTCTATACCATAAATGATATATACACCCTGCCAGATGGAACACGCGCTGAAATTGTCGATGGCCAAATCTATTACATGGCCCCGCCCAGCCGAAAACATCAGGATATTGCAGGTGAACTTTTTGGACTAATCCGCGAATATATCAAATCAAAAAATGGTTCATGCAGACCCTATGTTGCGCCGTTTGCTGTATTTCTAAATAAAGATGATAAAAATTATGTGGAACCAGACATCAGTGTGATATGTGATCCCAGTAAATTACACGACAAGGGATGTATCGGAGCTCCTGACTGGATCATTGAAATCATATCGCCAGGCAGCAGACAGATGGATTATTATACAAAACTTTTTAAATACCGCACTGCCGGCATTCGGGAATATTGGATTGTTGATCCGGAAAAAAACCGTATCCTTGTCTATAACTTTGAAACAGAACAGACCGGAGACTATACATTTTCAGATTCTGTAAAAGCTGGCATTTATGATGATTTGTACATCGACTTTTCCGATATTTCTGAGTTTCTGAAAAAATAGCAAAATACTTATATATAAATTTAATTTTTAAAGCAATAAGGCAAAAACAGCAAGAACACAGCAATTATTCTATCACTCTTTGTCACATTTATTCGCAGATTTTCATGAATACTAGATCATAAATCCTCAAAAAAAGGGCCACCGGAACATTTACCATTTCCTGCAGCCCTTTCTTATTATAATAAATACTTATTCTTCTTCCTGCTCCTCCTGATCCGCTTCGGCCCGTTCCAGCAATTCTTTCATCAATTCCTCGTTGGTTTCCGTACTCTCTGCCGGCGCAGCCATTTTCCTTGCCGCTTCCTCAGCATTCTTCAGGCTTTGCTTCTCCTCTTCCTCTGTCAGAAGTTCTTCCGCATCAGAGTTTTCCATCAGAGATTTATCTTCCCTTACCTTAGCGATACTTGCAACGGTAATATCCTCGTCCAGATTCATCAGCTTCACGCCGGAAGTTACCCGGCCAAGAACAGAGATTCCTTCCACCTTCATGCGGATAATAATGCCTTCCGTGGTAATCATCATAATCTCATTTTCCTGATTTACCGCTTTAACTCCTACAATATTACCTGTTTTTTCCGTGATCTTGTAGCATTTTACGCCTTTGCCGCCCCGGTTCTGGGGGGTGAATTCATCCATTCTGGTTAATTTGCCGAGACCTTTTGCCGAAGCAATCAGCAGATATTCTCCCTGGGTATTCATCTGCATTCCAACCACTTCGTCCCGATCCGACAGATTCATGCCAATGACGCCTATAGAAACTCTTCCGGTGCTCCTTACATCTGTTTCATGGAACCGGATACACTGGCCGTAACGGGTCACCAGGATCATATCCTTGGTATTGTCCGTCATCTTCACTTCGATCAGTTCATCCTCTTCCCGCAGAGTGATGGCCGCAAGTCCTTTTTTCCGCACATTAGCATAATCTGCAACCGGAGTTTTCTTTACAATTCCGTTTTTTGTAGCCATAAAGAGATAGTGATCGTCCTTATATTCCCGAATGGGAATCACCGCCGTGATCTTTTCGCCCGGCTGAAGCATCAAAAGATTGATAATGGCCGTTCCCCTTGCCGTCCTTCCCGCTTCCGGAATCTCATAAGCCTTCATACGGTAGACTTTTCCGGTATTGGTAAAGAACATCAGATAATGATGGGTGGTGGTCATCAGCAGTTCTTCAATATAGTCATCCTCAATGGTTTCCATCCCTTTGATTCCCTTGCCGCCCCGGTTCTGGCTGCGGAAATTATCTACACTCATCCGCTTGATATATCCTAATTTTGTCATGGCAATCACCGTATTGGAAACCGGGATCAAATCCTCCATGGAAATATCATATTCGTCAAATCCAATGGAAGTCCTTCTGTCGTCGCCGAATTTATTGGAAATCACCATAATTTCTTCCCGGATCACGCCCAGAAGCTTCTTTTCATTCGCCAGAATTGCTTTTAACTCTTTGATTAATTCCATTAACTGATTGTATTCTGCCTCCAGTTTCTCCCGTTCCAAACCGGTCAGAGCCCGCAGACGCATATCTACAATGGCCTGGGCCTGGGCGTCTGACAGGGCAAACCGCTCCATCAGCCTTGATTTGGCAAGCTGAACATTTTCACTGCTTCGGATAATGCTGATCACTTCATCAATGTTATCAAGGGCAATCAGCAATCCCTGCAAGATATGGGCCCGCTCTTCCGCCTTATTCAACTCATATCTGGTTCTTCTGGTAACAACCTCTTCCTGATGCTTCAGATAATAGCCAAGCATTTCACTTAAGTTCAGAACCTTCGGCTGATTGTCTACCAGAGCAAGCATAATTACCCCGAAGGTATCCTGAAGCTGCGTGTGCTTATAAAGCTGGTTTAAGATCACATTGGGATTCACGTCACGGCGCAGCTCAATACAAATCCGCATGCCTTCCCGGTTGGATTCATCCCTCAGATCCGTAATTCCGTCTACTTTTTTATCCCGCACCAGATCTGCAATTTTCTCGATCAGCCTGGCTTTATTTACCATATAGGGCAGCTCCGTTACCACAATACGGTTTTTGCCGTTCTGCATCGGTTCTATATCAGAAACAGCACGCACCTTTACTTTTCCCCGACCGGTGCGGTAAGCCTGATCGATGCCGGAGGTTCCCAGGATCATGCCTCCCGTGGGAAAATCAGGGCCTTTTACAATTTTTAAAATCTCTTCAATCTCTGTTTCCCGATCTTCCTCAATCCGGTTATCAATAATCTTTACCACTGCGCCGATAACTTCCCGCAGGTTGTGAGGCGGAATATTCGTAGCCATGCCAACTGCAATTCCGGTAGTTCCGTTTACCAAAAGGTTGGGATAGCGGGAGGGCAGAACCAGAGGCTCTTTCTCTGTTTCGTCAAAGTTCGGCCCGAAATCAACGGTATCTTTATTGATATCCGCAAGCATTTCCATGGAAATCTTGCTTAAACGCGCTTCTGTGTACCGCATGGCAGCGGCGCCGTCGCCGTCCACAGAACCAAAGTTGCCGTGGCCGTCCACAAGCATATAACGGGTGGACCATTCCTGCGCCATATTTACCAGAGCGCCGTAAATAGAACTGTCTCCGTGAGGATGGTATTTACCCATGGTATCGCCTACAATACGGGCGCATTTGCGGTGAGGCTTATCCGGCCCGTTGTTCAGCTCGATCATGGAATAGAGAATCCTGCGCTGTACAGGCTTTAACCCGTCCCTTACATCCGGAAGCGCACGGGATGCAATCACGCTCATGGCATAATCTATATAAGATTTTTCCATGGTTTTCTTCAAGTCAATCTCATCAATCCGGTCAAATATTTTATCATCCATCTATTTTCCTCCGTATCCGTCACACATCCAGATTCTGCACGTACTTGGCATTGGTTTCAATAAATTCACGCCTGGGTTCCACCTTATCGCCCATCAGGGTAGTAAAGGTCAAATCAATCTCAGAAGCCGTTTCATCATTGATGGTTACCCGTTCCAGAATCCTGGTTTCCGGGTCCATGGTAGTTTCCCAAAGCTGATCTGCGTCCATTTCTCCCAGACCTTTATACCGCTGAATCTTATTGTTTCCGTCCCTGCCGATTTCCTGCAGAATCTGATCCAGCTCCAAATCATCATAGGCATACCAGATCTTTTTATTCTTCTCTATCTTAAACAGCGGCGGTTTTGCCAGATACACATATCCCTGTTTGATTAATTCCGGCATAAAACGATACATAAACGTCAGCATCAGCGTGCTGATATGAGCGCCGTCCACATCCGCATCTGTCATAATAATGATCTTGTGATATCTTAACTTGGAAATATCGAAATCGTCATGAATCCCTGTTCCGAATGCAGTGATCATCGCCTTGATCTCTGCATTTCCATAAATTTTATCAAGTCTTGCCTTCTCCACATTCAGGATCTTTCCCCGAAGGGGCAGAATTGCCTGGGTAGCACGGCTTCTGGCCGTTTTGGCAGAACCCCCTGCAGAATCACCTTCCACAATAAAGATCTCGCAGTTTTTCGGATCTTTATCCGAACAGTCTGCCAGTTTACCGGGCAGAGAAGTATTCTCTAATGCAGTTTTACGTCTGGTTAAATCCCTTGCTTTTCTGGCTGCCTCCCTGGCACGCTGAGCTAACAGAGACTTCTCACAGATCACCTTTGCAACTGTCGGATTCTGCTCCAGGAAATAGGTAAGCTGTTCGCTGACCACGCTGTCTACAGCCCCTCTTGCTTCGCTGTTTCCCAGCTTCTGCTTGGTCTGTCCCTCAAACTGAGGCTCCTGTATCTTTACACTGATAATGGCCGTCATTCCCTCTCTGATATCATCTCCGGAAAGAGCCGCTTCATTTTCCTTTAAAATCTTATTTGTCTTGGCATAAGCATTAAAAGTTTTGGTCAGTGCATTCCGAAATCCTGCCAGATGAGTTCCCCCCTCCGGCGTGGTTATATTATTGACAAAACTGTAGGTGGCGTCGTTATAGGAATCATTGTGCTGCATGGCTACTTCCACATAAACGCCGTCTCTTTCTCCCTCGCAGTAAATCACGCTGTCATAGAGAGCTTCCTTACTGTGATTCAAATAAGTGACAAACTCCTTGATACCGCCTTCATAATGGAATTCTTTTTCCTGCTCCATTCCTTCCCGTTCATCGACCAGACGGATTTTTATACCCTTAGTCAGAAATGCCATCTCCCGAAGCCGCTGTTTTAACGTATCATATTCAAACACCGTATCATCAAAAATACTTCCATCGGGAGAGAATGTCACCTGAGTGCCGGTTTTCTCCGGATCACAGTCCCCGACTATTTTCAGAGGATACATGCTCTTGCCTCTCTCATACCGCTGCTTGTAAATCTTTCCCTCATGGAAAATCTCAACCTCCAGCCAGTTCGAAAGGGCGTTTACCACAGACGCGCCTACTCCATGAAGTCCGCCGGACACCTTATAACCGCCGCCGCCGAATTTTCCTCCCGCATGAAGCACAGTAAACACAACCTCCACAGCCGGAAGCCCTGCCTTATGGTTGATCCCCACAGGAATCCCCCGTCCGTTATCCGTCACCCTCACGCAATTATCTTTCATAACGTATACATCTATGGTATCACAATATCCCGCCAGAGCCTCATCCACAGAATTATCTACGATTTCATAGACAAGATGATGAAGTCCCCGCAGCGATGTACTTCCGATATACATTCCCGGTCTTTTGCGAACTGCTTCTAATCCTTCCAGAATTTGAATCTGATCTGCTCCATATTCCGCATTTGTATTTGTACTTGTACTCATCTAATTCCTCCAATTCCTAAAAACCGTTCTCAGCCGTTACAGTTCCATTTACCACCTTAAAAACTTTGTTAATCTCAAATCTGTTTTTCACAAACTCATCTAGCCCCGTACATGTAATAATTGTCTGAATATCATGAATGCTGTTTAACAGAAAATTCTGCCGGCTGCTGTCTAATTCTGACAGCACATCGTCCAGAATCAGAACCGGCGTCTCCTGAATGGATTCTTTCACCAGTTCAATTTCCGAAAGTTTTAAAGAAAGCGCACAGCTCCGCTGCTGTCCCTGAGAACCAAACCTGCGGATGTCAATGTCACGGATCAAAAAGCACATATCATCTCTGTGGGGTCCCACAGAAGTCATGCCCAGCTTCAAATCCCTTTCCTGATTTTTCATCAATTCTTCTTCCAGTTTCTCCTCCTCTGCATCCGGCTCATAGCGCAGGATCAATTCTTCCCTGTCGCCGGAAATTTTCTTATGTATTTCATAAACGATTTCATTCAACCGGTTCACAAACTTTTTGCGTGAAGCAATGATCTTTTTTCCATAGTCAATTAACTGCATATCCCAGACCGGAAGAGTATCCTTCAATTCCGGCCTGAAATTAATATCTTTTAAAAGCTTATTTCTCTGATTTAAGATTCTGTTATAATTGGTAAGATGAAACAGATAGATCTTATCCAACTGACATAACTCTACATCCAGAAATCTTCTTCGCTCTGAAGGGCCATTCTTTATAATATTCAAATCTTCCGGAGAAAAAAACACAATATTTAAGATCCCGAACAGTTCCGCCGCCCTTTTAATGGGAATTTTATTAATTGCTATTCCTTTCGAACGGCTCTTCTTAATATGCATATCGATCTGATAAATCTTTTCTTTTTTTTCTACAACGGTACGGATATGCGCTTCCTCTTCCCCAAACTGTATCAGCTCACGATCCTTACTTCCCTTGTGTGATCTTGTGGTTCCGCTGACATAAACAGACTCCAGAACATTAGTTTTTCCCTGAGCATTGTCCCCGTAAAGAATATTTGTTCCCTTATCAAATTCCAAAGATAAATCACTGTAATTGCGGAAATGATTCAGAGCAACGGATTTTAAGATCATTTTACAATTTTGATTATCTCCCCTTCCAGGGAAACAATATCTCCATCTACTAATTTTTTTCCTCGCTGATACTCTACTTCTCCATTTACCGTTACCATTCCGTCCTGGATCACCAGCTTGGCCATAACGCCGGAATCTACCAGATTCGCAGCTTTTAAAGCCTGTCCCAGCTTGATATATTCATCTCTTAACTTAATTTCCATGACTACTCATATCCTTTCAAATCTCTTCCCATCATATTTAATTTGACGCCGCATTGAAATTCACCGGAAGAATCAGGTAAATAAACGTCTCATTGTCGTCTTTGATAAAACATGGAGCCTTTGGATTTACCATATACAACGTAACCTCTTCTTCATCAATGACACGCAGCGCATCTATAAAAAATTTAGGATTAAATCCGATCAAAATATCTTTTCCTTCTTTTTGTATATCAATGTCTTCATTCATGGAGCCAATATAAGAATTGATCTTCAATTCCATATTTTCATCACTTACATTCATGATAATCGGTTTCTTGTCTCCCTCTTTCACCAGAAGGGTTGCACGATCAATACAGTCTAACAATTCCCTTTTATTGATCTTGATCTTTGTCTCATAGTCTGAAGAGAGCATCTGATCGATTTTAAAGTATTCTCCCTCGATCAAACGCGATACCACAGTGGTATTGCCGAATTCAAACACGATATGATTGTCTGTAAAAAATATACTGACATATTCATTCAGATCGCCAGGTAATATTTTGCTCACTTCCTGGAGAGTTTTGCCCGGTACAATGACTTTATAGTAATCATAAGCTTCCTTCAGATCAATATTCCGAATGGAAATACGGTGTCCGTCCAGAGAAACTACTTTTAACTGGTTCTCCCTGATCTCAAATAATTCACCAGTCATCAGCTTGTTGTTATCACTGTCTGAAATAGAAAAGATGGTCTGCCGGATTACTTCTTTTAATGTAAACTGTGATAACATCACCGGCTGATTTCTTTCTATATAAGGCAGATAAGAAAAATCGTCTCCTGATTTCCCTATAATATTGAACTTCGCCTTCTCACAGGTAATGATCGTTTTAAAATCTTCATCCGTTGCAATTGTTACTTCATTATCTGGAAGTTTTCGTACAATCTCAGCAAATATTTTGGCGTCTAAAGCAATGATGCCCCGTTCTGCAATTTCTCCTTCGATTCTGGTATCAATTCCCAGTTCCATATCATTGGCTGTTAATTTTATTTCTCCTGCAGAAGCGTCAATTAATATGCATTCCAGAATAGGCATGGTGGTTCTGGAGGGTACGGCTTTTGATACAATATTAACTCCATGCAGAAGATTTGATTTGGAACATATAATTTTCATGCTGTGTATAACTCCTTCCTGAGCTTAAAGATCAATTTATGATAAGGGATTCGTCTTAGTAATCATAGGGCCTGTTCATAAGTTCATAATTACGTAAAGCCTGAACTTCAGGGTGTTTCAAGGTTAAAATTAACTGTATAACCCTGTGAATTTCATCTTGAAGAGACTGGGACAGGCTGTGAATAAATGGAAAGGCTGAAAATCAGTCCTTTTGTTGGAAAAATGCGTTTGTGCACAAACAGAGGGGTTGTCCATCCCTTTCCACACATTTTCGATCCTGTTATCCACAAAATCTGGATATCTTTCTGATTGATCTTGAAAGATGCCGCTGTTTCGTTAATTGGGGTTGATTTTCTTCTTAATGGTCTCGATCAGATGATGAAAATTCTCGTCATTCTGATATTCTTCTGTGATCTTTTTGATCCCGTGAATGATGGTGGAATGATCTCTTCCGCCTAACAGGGCGCCGATTGTCTCAAGCTGGGCTGAGGTCATATTCTTGCATAAATACATGGCAATCTGTCTGGGCTTTGCAATTTCGCTGCTCCGGTTCTTGGAAATCATCTGATCGGTGGAAATATTAAAATGTTCCGCCACAATTTCAATGACCAGCTGAGGAGTGATTTCCTTGGGCTTGTCCGGAGAAATGATATTCTGCAGCTCCCGGACAGCTACGTCCATGGTAATCACTGTATCCTCCAGATTGGAAAAGGCAATAAGTTTGTTTAAAGCTCCCTCCAATTCCCGGATATTGGATTTGATATTGATTGCAATATAATCAAGAACTTCATCATCCAGATGAAATCCGTCTATTTCTTCTTTTCTTCTTAAAATTGCCATTCTCGTTTCGTAATCAGGATATCCGATGTCCGCTAACAGCCCCCATTCAAAACGGGAACGGATACGTTCTTCTAATGTTTCCATGTCTTTGGGCGGTTTATCGGAGGACAGGATAATTTGTTTTCTGGCAGAATGGAGTACATTAAAAGTATGGAAAAATTCTTCCTGGGTACTTTCTTTTCCGATAATGAACTGTACGTCGTCAATCATCAGAACATCTACGGTACGGTATTTGTCCCGAAGTTTCGTCATCGCGGAAGCATTGCCGTTTCGGATGGAGTCAATAACCTCGTTGGTAAATTGTTCGGAGGTAACGTAAATTACTTTTTTTTCTGGCTGCTGCTGTAAAATAAAGTGTCCGATAGACTGCATCAGATGGGTTTTGCCCAGCCCGGGCCCTCCGTATATATAAAGAGGATTGTAGACTTCTCCGGGAGATTCCGCTACTGCAAGACTGGCAGCATGGGCAAATTTGTTATTATTGCCGACGACGAAAGATTCAAAGGTATAGTTGGGGTTGAGATTACTTTTTTCTGTACTTTTGGCAAATGATGAATTCTTGCTTTTCCGGGACTTGAACCTGTCGGCCTGTTCCGGTGAAATAAATTCAAGATCATAATCAATTCCAGTAATCTCTGCAATGGCTACTTTGATAGGAAGTTTATATTTCTTTGTAATATAATTGATCCCCACATCTTCAGATGGAACCAGAATATAGAGTTTTGAGCCTTCGATGTTGCATACACTGAGCGGTTTCAGCCAGTAGGTAAAGGATATGTCTGTAAGTTCATGCTCTTCCTTTACGGTTCTGAGAATTTCTTCCCATTTTTCCAAAATAAGTTCCATAGTCTTCTCCAATGATTCCTTTTTATTAGTTCATAGTCTTCCATACTCTATAATAACCCAAATTGTTCGAAGAATCAATGAAAATTTTAACCTGCCTGTTTATAAACAATCCGTCTTATAAACATATCTACATCAAAAAATTGCCTTTTTTTCAAGGAATTTGCTAAAAGAACAGAAAATATACACAAACTTTCAAAAAGTTGTCCACAAGTTATCCACAAAACCTTGATAACTTTTTGAAATGTGGAAAATGTGGATAATTTGTGGATAAAAGTTGTTTCTTCCTTATTATATGTCTTATGTTAATAGATGTGAATATTGTTGAAAGTGAATATTTCTGAGAATATTTGTCAAAAATTTATCAACAGATAAAATTTTTGCGGGAAACGCAAACAAATATCCTAAAATAGCTTGACTTACCCTTTTTTTTTGATATAATGAAACATGATGTTTTTTAGCACAGAGGAGGTGGATGACCCGTGAAAATGACATTTCAGCCCAAAAAGAGATCCAGGAAGAAGGTTCATGGATTCCGGAAGAGAATGAGTACGAAAGGCGGAAGAAAAGTTTTAGCCGCAAGAAGATTAAAGGGAAGAAAGAGATTGTCAGCTTAGGCCACATCTATTGTGGTCTTTCTTCTTAAAATTTTATTTCAAATTTCGTATGCGCACAGAAGTGTGTTCAGCAGCTACAGGGAGCAGCAGTTATGAAATTTTCAGAATCATTGAAAAAGAACAGTTATTTCCAGAATGTATATAAACATGGAAGATCTTATGCAAACCGTTTTTTTGTCATGTATGTTCTGGAAAATAAGACAGAAACCAACAGATTAGGAATATCAGTCAGTAAAAAAGTAGGAAATAGTGTTATAAGACATCATATCACAAGATTAGTACGGGAAGCTTATCGTTTACAGGAAGAAATGTTTGAAAATGGTCTGGATATTGTAGTCATTGCAAGAGCAGCAGCAAAGAATATCACTTATCATGAAACTGAGAAAGCATTACTGCATCTTGGAGGACTTCATCACATTTTAATAAGAAAAGAAGATGAAATATTTTGAAACGTATATTAATTGCTTTGATTAAGCTGTATAGAAAATATTTGTCACCCTTGAAAACTACAAAATGCCCTTATTATCCTACCTGTTCTACCTATGGACTGGAAGCGATTCAAAAACACGGAGCATTGAAAGGGTCCTTGTTAGCCGGATGGAGAATATTAAGATGTAATCCTTTTTCAAAGGGCGGATACGATCCAGTTCCATGATTTTAGGAGGTTTGTTAATTGACGGAAATAATTTTGACCCAGTACCCTGGTAAATTCATAGGGCCGGTCGCAAAGCTGATCGGTTATATTATGGATGCTCTGTATACTTTTTTGGACAGCGCTTTCGGCATTCAGAATATTGCTCTGTGTATTATCATATTTACAGTAATTATCTATCTACTGATGTTTCCGCTGACATATAAGCAGCAGAAATTCTCCAGGCTCTCTCAGGAGATGTCGCCGGAAATCAATGCAATTCGGGAAAAATATAAAAATAAAAAAGATCAGGTATCCATGCAGAAGATGAATGAGGAAACCCAGATGGTCTACGAGAAATACGGCGTATCTACCATGGGAAGCTGTGTTCAGATTCTGATAAACTTTCCGATTTTGCTTGCTATGTATCAGGTAATCCGTAATGTACCGGCATATGTCAGCAGCGTGAAGGATATTTATACTCCTCTGGTAGAGAAGATTATGGGAGTAGGCGGATATCAGGATACCATGACAGAATTTTTGAAAGAATCCGGCGTAGCCATGGTAAAGCTCAATTTTGAAAGTGATATTACCACAACCAATTCGATGATTGACGTGTTGTATGCGCTGCCGGGACATGGATGGGAGTTATTGAAGGACAGCTTTGCAGGATTGACCGATATTATTAACTCTACAGAAGCAGCCGTGGCCCACATGAACGATTTTTTTGGTATCAATATTGCGAACTCACCTATGAATTTGATCGGTACAGGATGGGGGAATAAGAATTTTCTCCTGATCTTCGGGGCGCTTTTGATCCCCCTTATTTCTTATGGTTCACAGGTATTGAATATAAAGCTGATGCCTAATGCCAGCGCTGCTGGAGGCGAAAATGACGCAATGGCCAGACAGATGAAAACAATGAACACAGTTATGCCGTTGTTTTCACTGTTTATGGTATTTTCCGTTCCGGTAGGTCTTGGAATTTACTGGATTTCCGGTTCTGTGATCCGCTGCATTCAGCAATTAATACTGAACCGGTATATGAAGAATCTTGATCTTGAAGTTATCATTGAAAAAAATAAAGAAAAAGCAAAGAAAAAGAAGGAAAAGCAGGGTGTTTACGAGAGCCAGATAGCAAATGCTGCCAGATTGAATACCAGAAAAATCGCAGAACCTGTCAGCACTGCTGAAAAAGAGGCTAAAATCCGTGAAAGAGAAGAGTATTCAAGAACAGCAAGAAAAGGCAGTCTTTTGGAGAAGGCTAATATGGTCAAGGAATTTAATGAACGCAACAACAAGTGACGTAAATAGGGGGAATTTTTGAATGGAGTTTATTGAAGTATCGGCAAAAACCGTAGATGACGCTATCACAGAAAGTCTTGTAAAACTTGGTACTACCAGTGATAAAATTGAATATGAAATAATTGAAAAGGGAAGTTCCGGTTTTCTGGGGATCGGAAGCAGGCCGGCCTTAATTAAGGTTCGTAAGAAATCAGAAGTAGAGGATTATGTCTATGATTTTCTTCATAATGTATTTCTGGCAATGAATATGGAAGTAGAAATACTGATCAATAAAAGTGAGGACGGCAAAAATGTAGATGTGGAATTAAAGGGGGAGGAAATGGGCGTTTTGATCGGAAAACGCGGACAAACTCTGGATTCCCTGCAGTATTTGACAAATCTTGCAGTGGGAAAACAGGTAAATGAATACGTAAAAGTTAAGATCGATACAGAGGATTATCGCAAAAGAAGAAGAGATACTCTGGAGAATCTTGCAAAGAACATTGCCTACAAGGTAAAAAGAACCAAGCGTTCTGTATCTTTAGAGCCGATGAATCCTTTTGAACGCCGTGTCATTCACTCTGCATTGCAGAATGATCGTTATGTAAATACTCACAGTGAAGGAGAAGAGCCTTACAGACATGTGGTAGTTACATTGAAGCGGAATAATAATAATAACAGCAATCATAATAATTAAAGCACAATCATTTTCCAGGGGAAAGTGATATGTCATAGAAAAGGCTTTCTCAATGATAACGCAGCTTTCATTTGAGGAGGCTTTTTCAAATGATTCATTTGCAGAAAGGAAATTTTTATGGCTACAGAAACCATTGCGGCAATTGCCACTGGTATGACCAATGCAGGAATTGGAATTGTCCGGATCAGCGGGGAAGAATCTTTTCCAATTATCGATCAGATTTACCGTTCCAGAAACGGCCGGACAAAATTATCAGAGTCACCAAGCCATACGGTTCATTACGGATATATCTGCGACGGGGAGAAAGTAATAGATGAGGTTATAGTTTTGATCCTGAAGGCTCCCAATACTTATACCATGGAGGATACGGTGGAAATAGACTGTCACGGAGGAGCTCTTGTTTTAAAGCGGGTACTGGAAACAGTTCTGAAATACGGCGCCAGGCCTGCGGAACCGGGAGAATTTACAAAACGCGCCTTTTTAAACGGAAGAATTGATCTTTCTCAGGCAGAATCGGTGATTGACGTAATTAATGCTCAAAATGACTTTGCCCTGGAATCTTCCCTGCATCAGCTTCAGGGAACGGTAAAGGAAAAGATCAAAGGAATCAGAGGTGCGGTTCTCCATGAAATTGCTTTTATTGAATCTGCACTGGATGATCCGGAGCATATTTCCATAGATGGATATGGGGAAGAATTAATGAAGCAACTAGATGCTCTGGCGTTTCAGATCAAAGATCTGCTTCAGTGTTCAGAGAACGGAGCGCTTTTGAAAGAAGGAATCCATACAGTTATTATCGGAAAGCCAAATGTGGGAAAATCTTCTCTGATGAATGCATTGACTGGCAGGGATCGGGCAATAGTGACCGAAGTAGCCGGGACTACCCGGGATATTTTAGAAGATCAGATCAATCTGAATGGGATTACCTTAAATATGACAGATACGGCAGGCATTCATGATACCAGTGATACAGTGGAAAAAATCGGTGTGGAAAAGGCAAAGTCCTCTCTGGATCAGGCAGATCTGGTTATCTACGTGGCAGATTCTTCGTCGCCTTTGGATCAGAACGATAAGAGAATTTTTGATCTTTTGAAAGAAAAAAAAGTAATTGTATTATTAAATAAATCAGATTTGCAGCCCGTGATTTCAGAACAGGATATTCTTTCACTGGCAGAAAAAAGCAATGATCCGGTTCTCTCTATTTCTGCCAAGGAGGGGACAGGGCTCAAAGAACTGGAGCATGTGATCCGTAAGATGTTTTTCCAGGGAGAGATTTCCTACAATAATGAAATCGTTATCACAAATATCAGGCAGAAAGCTGCGTTGAAAGAGGCATTAGACAGTTTGGAAATGGTGAAGCAAAGCATACAAGATCAAATGCCGGAGGATTTTTATTCCATTGATCTTGTAAATGCCTGCGACGCTTTGGGAAAGATCACCGGAGAATCGGTGGGAGAAGATTTGGTCAATGAAATATTTTCTAAGTTCTGCATGGGAAAATAATATGTTTTGCTGATGAGAAAATGTTATCCGCAATGTTGGAAAGGAGAAATTCTTATGCCTTGTGTAAGAGAAGAATATGATATCTGCGTGGTAGGCGCAGGCCATGCAGGATGCGAAGCCGCTCTTGCCTGTGCCAGACTGGGATTTCAGACAATTATGTTTACAGTCAGTGTGGAGAGCATTGCGTTGATGCCCTGTAATCCCAATATCGGCGGAACCTCCAAGGGGCATCTGGTAAGGGAAATTGATGCTCTGGGAGGGCAGATGGGGATCAATATTGACAAAACCTTTATCCAGTCAAAGATGCTGAATGTTTCCAAAGGGCCGGCAGTGCATTCTCTCCGGGCCCAGGCAGATAAGGCAGAATACAGCCGCAGAATGCGGATGACTCTGGAAAATACAGATAATTTAACCATCCGTCAGGCAGAGGTGACAGAATTGATGGTAGAGCATGGAGCGGTGAAAGGAGTAAAAACTTTTTCCGGCGCCATGTATTTCAGTAAAGCAGTGGTGCTCTGCACCGGTACCTATTTAAAGTCCAGATGTCTCTATGGAGATAAGGTAAATTATACCGGCCCCAACGGTCTGCAGTCTGCAGATTGTTTATCGGAATCCTTAAGGGAGCATGGCATTGAATTATTCCGGTTTAAGACGGGTACTCCTGCAAGAATCGACAGGCGTTCCGTTGATTTTAGTAAAATGCAGGAACAAAAGGGGGATGAGAGAGTCGTTCCTTTTTCCTTTACCACAGATCCGGAGGAGGTGCAGATCGATCAGGCTTCCTGCTGGCTGACTTATACTAATTTAAAGACCCATGAAATTATCAAAGACAACCTGGATCGTTCTCCGCTGTATTCCGGGATGATAGAAGGTACCGGGCCCAGGTATTGTCCGTCCATTGAAGATAAAGTGGTGAAATTTGCAGACAAAGAGAGACATCAGGTTTTTATTGAACCGGAAGGACTGTATACCAATGAAATGTATGTGGGCGGAATGTCCAGTTCTCTTCCTGAAGATGTTCAGTATCAGATGTACCGCAGCGTGGCAGGACTGGAACATGTTAAGATAGTAAGAAATGCGTATGCCATTGAATATGACTGCATCAACCCAAGGCAGCTGTATCCCTCTTTGGAATTTAAAAAGATCAAAGGTCTTTTTTCCGGAGGACAGTTTAATGGAAGCTCCGGTTATGAGGAAGCAGCGGCCCAGGGATTGGTGGCGGGCGTCAATGCAGCCATGTCTCTGAAAGGAAAAGAACCTCTGGTTCTGGATCGGTCTACTTCTTATATTGGAGTGCTGATTGATGATCTTGTGACGAAAGATAATCATGAACCTTACCGGATGATGACTTCAAGGGCAGAATACCGTTTACTGCTGCGGCAGGATAATGCAGATCTGCGCCTGACTAAGATTGGATATGAGATTGGGCTGATCGATCAAAAGCGATATGAAGGGATTCTGGAAAAAGAGCGTCTGATTGAGCAGGAAACAGAACGGGTGCAGCATGTGAATATCGGAGCAAATGCCCTGGTTCAGAAAGTTCTTAAGGAGCATAAGAGCACGCCTTTAAAAACAGGAACGACCCTTGCAGAGCTGATCCGAAGGCCGGAGCTTTCCTATGAAGCTCTTTCTGAAATTGATGAAGAAAGGCCCCTCCTTCCGGCTGATGTGGCGGAACAGGTAAACATTAACATCAAGTATGAGGGATATATCCGAAGGCAGTTAAAGCAGGTGAAGGAATTTAAGAAACTGGAGAAAAAGAAGCTTCCGGAACATTTTGATTACAATCAGGTAAATAGCCTTAGAATTGAGGCAAAACAGAAGTTGAATCTCTGTCAGCCGGTGAATGTGGGACAGGCTTCCAGGATTTCCGGCGTATCGCCTGCAGATATTTCCGTTTTACTGGTTTATTTAGAGCAGATGAACCGGAAAAATTCTGCAGATGATGAAAGCCCTTGGCTTCCATAGCATGAATGGCATGCGGCCCGCCAAACAGCAGGCTGAGCATGATGGAGGTTTATTATGGAAAAATGAAAATCCAACATTTCAGGGATGTATGGTAAGGAGGCAGTTATTATCATTAAAGAAGAATATCAATTGAAGCAATTTTACAGTGGTTTAGAAGCATTGGGCATTACATGTTCTGAAAAACAGATTCATCAATTTCTCACCTTCTATGAAATGCTGACAGAAAAAAATAAAGTGATGAATCTCACTGCCATCACGGAATTTCAGGATGTGATAGAGAAGCACTTTCTGGATTCTTTAAGTTTAGCGGAAAACAGAAATTTGAATCAAAAATTAAAAGTGATAGATTTGGGAACCGGGGCGGGATTTCCGGGCATCCCTCTTAAGATTGCATTTCCGGAATTGGAATTGGTGCTGATGGATTCTCTGAATAAGCGGATCTTGTTCTTAAAAGAAGTGATAGAGGAATTAGGTCTGTCCGGGATTACTGCAGTTCATGGAAGAGCGGAAGAGATGGCGGTACAGCCAGATTATCGGGAAAAGTTTGACCTGTGCGTATCCAGGGCGGTGGCTAATCTTGCTTCTTTAAGCGAATACTGTATCCCTTTTGTAAAAGTAGGAGGAAATTTTGTTTCTTACAAATCAGCGGAAGTAAAAGAGGAAGTACAGCAGGCAAAAAAGGCGATTCATGTTTTGGGAGGTAAAGTTGTTAACGTCCAGAAATTTACCTTACCCGGTACAGAAGTTTCCAGATCATTGGTTCAAATTGAAAAACAAAAGAAAACGCCCAAAGGTTATCCCAGAAAGTCAGGAACGCCTTCAAAATGTCCGATTCGTTGAGAAGCAATGTACTGCAGCGAACATTTTTATTTGGTTTGTTCGCTGCAGTATAAGATTTATTTATCTTACCGGATCTAAATATAAATTCAGCACATCCAGTAATTTTTCCGGAGTTTCCAACTGAGGCAGATATTTGGATTCGGAGATCCAGGAAGCTTCAATGGAAGGATTGCAGGAAATATAAGAATGAATGATAGATTCTCTTTCAGGATTTCCTTCACTTCCAATTAAATAAATACTGTTGTTTATTTTTTTCAAAGCATGAACGATATTAATATTAGTATAATCTGCCTTGATGCTGGACAGAAGATATTTGCCCCGGCTGTTGTCCAAATGGGCTGATTCGTAATAAGTATCAATAATTCCGCTGGAAACCATATGGCCTTTATAATAATATTCTTCACTGAAACTGTCCGCAATGGTTTTTTCCGAAAATGCCAGGTTATAAATCATAGTTCCGAAAATCGGAAGCTCAATCAGAAATTTCAGGGCATTCTTATGTTTGTTTGGTGTTTTTGCCAGTGATTCCAAAGAAGCAGGATTGATAATTATTATCTTATTAAAATGTTCCGGTTCCATGTTGCAGGCCATAATTGCAAAGGAAGCAGAATTGCCGGTGGCGGCGATATCCGGTTTTGTTCCAATTACATTTTTAATAAAATCAGTAATTAATTGGACAAAGAGATAATTGCTGTAGGTCATGTTGGGCTTGTCGCTTCTTCCGCACCCCAGTAGATCCAGACAGTATACAGTGTGATTTTTTGCCAGATGCTTGGAGATTTTGTTCCATTCATAAGAAGAGGAAGCAGGATTCAAGTCATGGATAAGCAAAAGCGGCCTGCCTGTTCCCTGTTTGGTATAAAAAATATTTCCGTATCTCCAGTTAAAAAATTTACCTTTGTCAGTTTTCAGCAGATTTTTTAAGGAAGATGAAATATTGATGGCTTTATTGATGCCATAAATGCTGATGGTTGTCAGAGTGCTTAAGAGCAGGAAATTGCGGATTTGTTTTTTCATTTCATCAGCCTCCTTTCATAATTAATTATAGAATATTCATACAGCGCTCAGCAGTTTCATTTCTATTACTATTATAGACGAAACATTCCGGATATACAAATAAAATATATTTAAAAATAAAAAAATAAAAATATATCTTTTCTTATCTATCATTTTGAGATAAAATAAAAGTAATTAGCGTTAGTGTTATTCCTTATTACTTCATTAAAGTAATGGTACATATTCAGTGACAAACATATGTTCTGTAAAGGAAAGAATTATGATTGTAGATTATTTAGAAAAAATACATCAAGAAATGTATGAAAAAAAGTTGAATTTAGAAAGAGAAATTCAAAAGAAAGAAATCCTCTTGAATGACAATATCAAATTTATACAGGCATTGGAAAATTCTTTGGATGAAAATTTTGAATCTTTTACGCCGAGAAGTGTGAACCAGGAAAATCATTTGAAGATTGATGCTTTAAGAAACGAACAGAAAACAATTGAATCAGAATTAAATGATTTGAAAATTGAAATTACAGAATTAAATGCGCATATTGCAGAACTGAATAGTGTGACAAAAGTTGCAAAAGAGAATGAAAAATATTTAGTGAACAAAAAAGAATTAAAGGAAAAACGAGGAAAATACCAACGTAAATTTTTAGAAATACAGGAAATGGAGCGGCAGCGCATTGCCAGAGAATTACATGATTCCATCGTGCAGAGCCTTACCAATACTATACACAAGATTGAGATTTGTACAAAGATTATGGATGTGGATACAGTACGGTGTCGGTTAGAACTGCATGTGGTATCAAAAACCATTCGGGATATCATACAGGAAATGAGGAATATTGTATATGACTTGCGTCCTACTTCCCTGGATGATATTAAATTAGAGAAAATATTGGAAAAAGAAATTTCTAAAATACGTAAAAGTGAAATTTTGAATGTTTCATATGAAACATTGGGTGAATCCATAGAGCTTTCTCCTATGATATCCTTGAGTATTTTACGAATCGTCCAGGAGGCATGCAACAATATTTTGAAACATGCCAGGGCAGAGAATGTTTTAGTACAAGTAGAATACGAAAAAGATAAAATTATTGTTAGAATAGAGGATGACGGAGTTGGATTCATTATAAATGATATTCAAAATTTAAAGAAAGAAGATGGTTCAGGATTAGGAATATCCATGATGAAAGAACGTGTCTTTCTTTTCGCTGGAAGATTGGAAATCAATTCTGAACCGGGGAAAGGAACCAGGATTTTAGTAGAAGTACCAATTGACAAGGAGGATGCGTAATGTCGGCGAAAGTTGTAATTGTAGATGATCATTCTATGGTTCGGGAAGGTTTGAAACAATTGCTGGAATTGGAAGGTGAGGTACAGGTAATTGGAGAAGCAGGAGACGGAATTGAATGTTTGAAATTATTAGAGACGACAGTTCCGCAGGTGTTGTTATTAGATATCAACATGCCAAATATGAATGGATTGGAGGTTTTAGAACGGTTAAAAGAAGATAAGGTAGATGTAAAAATAATTATTCTGACAGTACATGATGAAATTGAATTTTTGTTGAAAGCAGTAGATATAGGAATTAATGGCTATTTGTTGAAAGAGTCGGATTCTTCAGAATTGAAGAAAGCAATTTCCCACGTAATAAAAGGGGAGACTTATATACAGCCAAGTATGATACCATTATTAAATTCTAAAATGGTAGAAAGAAATCATGAACGAGTGAAGATAGACTTACTAACCAGACGTGAGTTAGAAGTATTAAAATTATTGTCGGTAGGACTTTATAACAAGGAAATTGGTAAAAAATTAGATATCAGTGAACGTACTGTTAAAAATCATATTTCCAGCATATTTAAAAAAATTGAAGTTACAGACCGGACACAAGCAGCGGTCTTTGCAATTAGAAATAACTTAATCAACGTTTTTTAAAAGCAACAGAAAGGAAGAATGTTTCACGTGAAACATTTCTTCCTTTTCTATGTGCGCCCAGTATGGGCGCAATCTAATCGGTGAAAGTCCGTAACACGCCCTGATAGTGGGAAGTGTATAGCCAAGAGCAAGGGTGTCCATCGT